>DATGXM010000397.1:0-5316 GCA_035298985.1 Azonexus sp.
AGATCGGCCGGTTCGCGCACGAAGACGATGCGGAATAGGAAGAAGGAACCGATGGCAGTCGGCGTGCCGGTGTAGGGCGAGGCGACCGGCGCGCTTTCGATGACCTGCGTTTCGCCGCCGTAGCTCAGGTGGCAGGCCACGGTGTCGGCACGCACCACGGAAGATGCCGCCAGCGTGAAGGCTGCGGCAGTTGCGACGACCGAGCGCATGCGTTCAGCGCGCCGTCGGGCTGGCGGGTTTGAGAACGATGGCGACCGGTACCGGCTGGCCGTTGCGCAGTACCGGGTAGGCCTTGTCGCTGATCAGGCGGGCTTTGCCGCGGTGGTCGATACCGGCGCTGACGGTGGCGTTGGCCTTCTTGCCGATCAGATCACGGTCGAGCGTGGTGGCGAAGGGGATGGGCACCTGGGCGCCATTCAGTTCGTAGCGCTGTTCGGCCAGCGTACGCCCGCCGGAACGGACGCGGACGGTCAGGATGGCGTCGGGGGGCAGGGCGATGCGTGCCGGATAGCTGACGCTGCCGGTGATGTCGATGAAGCTGCTGACCGCGGCGGGCGGCGGTGCCGGCCGGGTGACGACCGGTGGCGCGTCACCACGCCGGCAGCGGCGCAGGTTGCTCTTGCCGTCTTCGAAAATGGCTTCGTCGTCCTGGGTGCGCAAGCGGATGTCGCCCCGGCGGTAGAGCGTGCCCGCCGCCGACGGCACCATGGGCAGGATCATCGCCTCGTCGGCAAAGTGCAGCGTTGCCTGCGGCCGGCCGTCGGCATCGGCGGCAAAGGAAATATCGAGACGATTGCCGTTGTCGCAGGTGTAGGGCTGACGATCCTCGGCGGCGTGGGCGGACAGCGCGCACAGCACGGGCAGCAGGTAGCGGATTTTCATTCTTGTTCGGTTTCGGGAAGCGTGACCCAGCGTCCGTCGATAAGACCTTCGATGGGCCGGAAAGCTGCTTTATAGGCCATCTTCCGGCTTTCCGCTATCCAGTAACCGAGATAAAGGTAGGGCAGGCCGAGCGCCTTGGCTTGCGCGGCCTGCCACAGGATGTTGTAGGTGCCGTAACTGGCGGCCGGAACATCGGGATCGTAGAAGGTGTAGACCGACGACAGGCCGTCGTCGAGAACGTCGATCAGGCTGATCATGCGGATTGCCTGGTCGTCGCGGAATTCGATCAGCCGCGTATCGACCCGGCTTTGCAGCAGGAACTGGGCGTATTGCTCGTGGCTGTCCTCGTCCATGCCGCCGCCGGGGTGGCGAGATTGCTGGTAGCGGTTGTAGAGCGCGTAGTGTTCGTCGAGATAGACCAGTGGCAGTTCGCGCGCCCGCAGGTCGGCATGTCGCTTCATGGCACGGCGCTGGCTGCGGTTGGGCTGCAGGTCGGCGACCGGCAGGCGCACCGGGACGCAGGCCTTGCAATTGTCGCAATGGGGGCGGTAGGTGAAGATGCCGCTGCGCCGGAAGCCGGCCCGCACCAGCGAACTGTAAATTTCACCGTCGATCAGGTGGGCCGGCGTGGCGACCTGCGAACGGGCCTCGCGATTGGGCAGGTAGCTGCACGGGTAGGGCGAAGTCGCGTAATAGAGCAGCAGCGAGAAGGGCAGCTCGGCGTCGTCGGGCTGGGCCATGGCTAAGCCTCGGGGTCCGGCGGATCAACCCACACCGTGCGCGGACTGTCCGTCGCGATCAGCGTGGAAAGGCGTGCCAAGAAGGATGCGCGAGGAATCTGGCGGCCGCCGAGCGAGGCGAGGTGGTCGGTGTACATCTGGCAGTCAATCATCCCGAATCGGTTGGCGACAAGGTAGCGAATCAAGTGGGCAAAGGCGACCTTTGAACCGTCCGTACGCCGGGAGAACATCGATTCGCCGTAGAACATGCGGCCGATCGCCAGTCCGTACAGACCGCCGACCAGCTCGCCGTCTTCGTAGGTTTCGACCGAATGCGCCCAGCCGAGTTCATGCAGGCGGCTATAGGCGTTGTTCATTTCCGTGGTGATCCAGGTGCCGTTCTGGCCGGGCCTCGGTGTCGCGGCACAGGCGGCGATCACGCCGCGAAAGTCGCTGTCGAAGCGGACTTCGAAGCGGCCGGAGCGCAACACCTTGGCCAGCGAGCGGGTCAGGCGGAATTCGTCCGGAAAGAGCACCATGCGCGGGTCGGGGCTGTACCACAGCGGGTGGCCTTCGACCGTGCCCCACGGGAAGATGCCATGCCGGTAGGCGTCGAGTATCCGTTCGGGCAGCAGCGTGCCACCGACGGCGAGCAGGCCGTCCATGTCCTGACGCGCCGAGTCGACGGGCGGAAAAGGGTCGAACGGGCCGAGGAAGGGAATCACGCGTGGTCGTGCGCCGGCTGTTTCTTGAAGGCGATGACGTGGTCGGCGTCGAGGCGGATGCCGATCTTTTCGCCGATGGCATGGTTGTGGTGCGACGGGACGAGCGACAGCACTTCGGCCCCGCTGGCCAGGCGCAGCGTGTACAGGATGTCGGCGCCGCGGAAGGCCTTGTGCTGCACCTCGGCCAGCAAGGGGCTGCGGTCGTCGTGCACCACGTCGTCGGGGCGGAGCAGGACATCGACGTCGCAGCCATCGTCGCAATTGGCGCAGGTTTCGCTGCAGGCGACCGGACGGTCGGAAATCAGCCTGCCCAGCTCCATCTCGACATTGGTGCCGCCGGCGACCACGCCAGGCAACAGCACGCCCTGGCCGATGAAGTCGGCGACGAAGCGGTTGGCCGGCCGGTGATAGAGGTTGTAGGGCACGTCCCACTGCTGGATGCGGCCCTCGTACATGATGCCGATCTCGTCGGCCATGGCGAAGGCTTCATGCTGGTCGTGGGTGACCATGATCGCCGTCGATCCCTCGCGCTTCAGGATGTCGCGGACCTCGACCGACAGCCGCTCGCGCAGGCCGACATCGAGGTTGGAGAAGGGTTCGTCGAGCAGGATCAGCTCGGGGCGGGGGGCCAGGGCGCGGGCCAGTGCGACGCGCTGCTGCTGGCCGCCGGACAGTTCGTGCGGGTACTTGCCGCCCTGGCCGTGCAGGCCGACTGTGGCCAGCAACTGGCGTACCCGAAGATTGGCATCCTCGGTCGGCTTGCGGCCCAGCCCGAAGGCGACGTTTTGCTCGACGGTCAGGTGCGGGAACAGCGCGTAGTCCTGGAACACCATGCCGATGCGCCGCTTCTCGGGCGGCGTGGAGTGGCCGGCCTGGCTGACCACTTCGCCATGCAGCCGAATGTCGCCATCGGCGATGTCCTCGAAACCGGCAATGCAGCGCAGCAGGGTGGTTTTGCCGCATCCCGACGGACCGAGCAGGCAGGCGATGCTGCCGGCCTCCAATTGGAAGTCCACGCCGGCGACGACGGTGTGCTTGCCATAGCGCTGAACCACGCCATTGAGTTCAAGTTGAGCCATAGCGGACGATTATAGTTCGCCTGAACGAACGGCGACTATTGGTGCCGCATGAACGGCGGCTCTGCCAGATGAAGCAAGTGGCTCAGGGCGCTCCTGCGCGTTAGGCATCCAACTGCCGCAAGCGGCCGGCGAGCCAGGTCCCGATGTCCTGAATTTCTTCCTGGCACACGGCGTGGGGCATATCGTAGGTGTGCCATTCCGGGGCGAGGCCGAGGTTCTTCACCAGCGCCAGCGCTTGTTCGCCCAGTCCGAGGGAAACCACATCGTCATCCGTGCCGTGGGCCACGAAGAGCGGCAGGTGACGATTGGCATCGGAACGCTCGGCGGTGATCAGCTTGGGGCTGGGAATATAGGTCGATAGCGCAATCACTCCCGCCAACGGTTCCGGGTGGGTGAGGGCGCTCAGGTAGGCGACGGCGCCGCCCTGGGAAAACCCGGCCAGAAAGACGCGATGGCTGGGGATGCCTCTGGCGGCTTCCCGGGCAATGAGCTGGCGCACGATTTCGCGCGACTCCAGAAGGCCGGCCTCGTCGATCTGGCGGCTGTCCGGCGCGAGCGAGATGATGTCGTACCAGGCCCGCATCACATAGCCGCCGTTGCAGGTCACCGGACGATGCGGCGCATTGGGGAAAATGAAACGGATACCGGGCGCCTCTGGCAGGCCAAGTTCAGGAACGATGGGCTCGAAATCCGTGCCATCAGCCCCCAGGCCATGCATCCAGATGACGGCGACCGACTGCCGGGTACCGGTTTTCACTTCAAGGAGAGAGATTTCCGACATCGATGGCCTTTCTATTCATACAAGCAAACTCCCCGCACCTGACGGGAATGGCCGAGCAGCGCAGCGAGTATTTGGTTCTGCGGCGTTGTTTTACTTCAAAGGCGAATCCGGCGGTTTCCCGGCTTGCCTTAGCACTGGGAATGCTACTTCACCCGCCGATGACTTGATACCCGTGCGCCAGTGGTGCCCCGGTAATCCATTTGTCTGTCGGCACCCGCTGGGCAGCCATCCGAATAGATATAAACAGGATTTCAAACGGCGCAAACCCTTGCCTTGAGTAGGGGGTAGGCTGAGCGCGTATAATTCGCATTCACAAATATGCGCCTTGCCTCGTCCTCGCCCCTGCTCATCGTCGGTCTCGTTGTCGCTTTGCTCGCCGGCCTGCCGGTGGCCAGCGTCGGTCTCAACCTGTTCGCCGGGGGGACTAGCCAGACCTGGGGGCATCTGTCGACGACGGTACTGCCCGAATACATCGCCAATTCGCTATGGCTGTGCCTGGGCGTCGGTCTTGGCGTCGGCGTCGTCGGCGTGACGACCGCTTGGCTGACCGCCATGCACGACTTCCCCGGTCGCCGCTTCTTCGAATGGGCCCTGGTCCTGCCGCTGGCTGTGCCGGCCTATGTCATGGCCTACGTCTATACCGATTTCCTCCAGTTCGTCGGCCCGCTGCAGACCTTCCTGCGCGACACCTTCGGCTGGCAGCACGGCGACTACTGGTTTCCGGACATCCGCACGTTGCCCGGCGCCGTCCTGATGTTCGTCTGCGTGCTCTACCCCTACGTTTACCTGCTGGCGCGGACGGCCTTCCTGGAGCGGGCGAGCGGCATGCTGGAAGCGGCGCGGACGATGGGCCTCGGGCCATGGCGCGCCTTCTTCGCCGTTTCCCTGCCGCTGGCGCGGCCGGCCATCGTCGCCGGCGTCGCGCTGGCCTTGATGGAGACGCTGGCCGATTACGGCACGGTGGCCTATTTCGCGGTCAATACCTTCACCACCGGCATCTACCGCGCCTGGTTTTCGCTGGGCGACCGCATTGCCGCAGCGCAGCTGGCGGCCATGCTGCTGGCTTTCGTGCTCTTCCTGCTGATGGCCGAACGGGTTTCCCGCGGCCGGGCGCGCTATCACAACACCAC
>DATGXM010000398.1:0-2406 GCA_035298985.1 Azonexus sp.
GATGCCGCGGGGCACTACGCCACGGCGGCCCGCCGCACGCTGGAAATGGTCGAGGCCGAGGGCGATGACGCCGAGGTGGTGGCCGAGGCGCTGGCCTTCATGGACAACAACGCCGGCCGCCTGGAGAACCTGCTCGTCGCCATGCTGGGCAAGCGTGACCAGTGGCTGCACCACGCCTCGCGCATCGAAAGCGGTGCCATGAAAAGCGAGGTCGAAGCCGGCTTTGCCGCGCTGATCGAGCGCGACCTGGAAACCGCTGAAAGCCTGATCAGCGGCCGGGTGCAGTCCCTGCTCATGCCGCTGGCCCGCTTTGCCGCGGCCAATGCGCCCGGTTGCTTCGAATCGCTGGCCGACTGGTCAGCCCCGCTGGCCGCGACGATTGACCACCAGGCGCGCTGGCAGGGACTGGCCGGCCTGCTGCTGACCGGGACGGGCACCCTGCGCAAGACCGTCGACAAGCGTTGCGGCTTCCCGGCCGACAAGGAATTTGCCGACCAGAAAAAGGCCATGCTCGAACTGCTGGCCGACCTGCGCGGCACGGCCGGCGTCGAGGCCGCTCTCGGCGTGCTGGTGAGCCTGCCGCAAGCGCAACTGAGCGCCGCCGAATGGGCCACCGTCGAATGTTTCTCGCGCCTGCTCCGGCTGGCCGCCGGGCAGTTGTGGCTGGCCTTCCAGGAAGCCGGCGAGGTCGATTTCATCGAGATCGCCGCCCGCGCCAGCCTGGCCCTGGGCGAGGACGAGGCGCCGACCGATCTGGCGCAGGCGCTCGATTACCGCATCCGCCACCTGCTGGTCGATGAATTCCAGGACACCAGCCCGACCCAGGTCGGCCTGCTCGAAAAACTGACGCGCGGCTGGATGCCGGACGACGGCCGCACGCTGTTCGTGGTCGGCGACCCGATGCAGTCCATCTACCGCTTCCGCAAGGCCGACGTCGGGCTCTTCCTGCGCGTGCGCGAACGCGGCATCGGCGACATCCGCCTCGAACACCTGCGCCTGTTCCGCAACAACCGCTCGTATCCGGGCATCGTCGATTGGGTCAATGCCGTTTTTCCCGACATCTTCCCGGCCGAGGACTGGCCGGAAACCGGCGCCGTGCGCTATGCCGAATCGGCGGCGACCAAGGCCGCGCGGGCGGACAGCGGGGTGCTCATGCATCCGGTCATCGAAGGCGAGGGCAGCGATGCCGCTGGCGACGAAGCGCGCCAGGTGCTGGCCCTGATTTGCCAAGCCCGCCGCGAGGCGCCGGACAAGAGCGTCGCCGTGCTGGTCCGGGCGCGCAGCCACCTCGACGCACTGGTTGGCGAAATCCGGCGCAGCGCACCCGACCTGCGTTTCCAGGCGGTCGACATCGAAGGGCTGGACGGCCGCCAGCATGTGCAGGACCTGCTGGCGCTGTTCCGGGCGTTGCATCACCGCGCCGACCGCGTGCATTGGCTGGCCCTGCTGCGCGCCCCGTGGTGCGGCCTGACCTTGGCCGACCTGCATGCGCTGGCCGCCGACGACCGGCACAGAACGATCTGGCAGCTGATGAACGACGCGGAGCGCGTGCAGCGCCTGTCGGACGACGGCCGACAACGCCTGCGGCATGTGCGAGAAGTGCTCGCCGCGGCCTTTGCCGCACGCGACCGGCAGCATCCGCGGCGCTGGCTGGAAGGCGTCTGGCTCATGCTGGGCGGGCCGCGCTGCCTGGATGTGCCGGAAGCGCTGGGCGACGTGGCGGCCTTCTTCGCGCTGGTCGACCGCCTGGTCGCGGCGCGCAGCCTGAATGCCGAAACGCTGGCGACGCAGGCCGCCGAGCTGTTCGCGCCGGCCGATCCGCAAGGCGACGCGGTGCAGATGATGACCATCCACAAGTCCAAGGGCCTGGAATTCGACACGGTGATCCTGCCCGGCCTGCACCGCGAAACCGGCGGCAACGAGAGCAGCCTGCTGCTGTGGGACGAAGTGGCCGGTGCCGACGGCGACGAACATCTGCTCGTCGCGCCCATCCGCCAGAAGGGCAGCGACGCCGAAGCGACCGCCTACGACTACCTGCGCCGGCTGGAAGCCGAACGCACCGCGCACGAAACCGAGCGCCTGCTCTACGTCGCCGCCACCCGCGCCATCCGCCGCCTGCATCTGGTCGGCGTCGCCCGGGCCGACGCGCGCAAGGACGACGGGCTGCGGCCGCCGGGCAGTGGTACGCTGCTCAAGCTGCTGTGGCCGGCAGTCGCCCAGCCGGCCTGCGTCGCCGCCCTGAACGGTGCCCAGGCTGAAGCTCGACGGGGCGGCATCGACCCGGCCGCTTTCGTGCCGCCGCTGCTGCGCCTGCGCCAGGTCGGCCTGCCGGACGCCTTGCAGGTCGTGCCGGCAGGGCTGCGCCCGGCCGACAACCCGGTCGACCTCGACATCGCCGAAAGCGGC
>DATGXM010000399.1:0-1785 GCA_035298985.1 Azonexus sp.
CTGAACATCAATTGCTTTGCCAACAACCCGAGCGTCGAGTCTGCCGTGAAGTTCCTGAAAAAGACCGATTGGGCGCGGGAGAAGGTCGAGGCCTTTTATCTGTACCAGTTCAAGGGCCTGCCACGCGCCTCGGCCGAGCAATTCGAACTGCCGCCGCGCGACCGCATCGTGCCGCCCGACCAGAAGCCGGGGCGGCCGGCTGAGTTGAGCCTGGAGGATGCCGAGCGCCTGCGTGAAAAGCGCGCCAAGAAGGCCGCCTTGCATGACCGTGCGGCGCCGCCGCGAGCCGGCGTCGGCCGGCGCGCCCCGCACACGGCGGGGGCTTCCGGTGCGGATGATGCCGATCCCTGGGCCAAGTGGCGAAAATAGGCCTCGCGGACTCCTGCGTGTAGCTCTCCGCAGGCCGGCGGCAGTCGGGCCGGTGCGCCGGTTTTGAGCGGGTGGGCGAATATAATGCGGCTCCATGGCTATTCCTTCCCGCAAGCGCGTTGCGCACGATGACTCTTCCCGAAATTTCCTGACGGCCGATGCCAAGCGCCTGCTGGCGATTCAGCGCGAGTTGTTGCGCGCCTCCGGGGACAAGAAGCAGAAGTTGCAGGGCGATCTGGCGGCCCTGCTCGGCGCATCGCAGGCGGGCGTCGAAGCGCGCCGGGCACGGCTGCCGAAACCCGAATTCCAGCCCGAACTGCCGGTCAATGAAAAGCGTGCCGATATCGCCGAGCTGATCGCCAACAACCAGGTGGTCATCGTTTGCGGCGAAACCGGCTCGGGCAAGACGACGCAGTTGCCGAAAATCTGCCTCGATCTCGGCATCGGCGCCCGCGGCCTGATCGGCCACACCCAGCCGCGCCGTCTGGCCGCCCGCTCGGTGGCGACGCGGCTGGCGCAGGAGTTGAAGACTCAGGTCGGCGCCGGCGTCGGCGTCAAGATCCGCTTCCACGACAAGTCGACGCCGGAGAGCTGGGTCAAGCTGATGACCGACGGCATCCTGTTGGCCGAGTCGCAAAGCGATCCCTACCTGAACGCCTACGAGGCGATCATCATCGACGAGGCGCACGAGCGCAGCCTGAACATCGATTTCCTGCTCGGCTACCTGAAGCAACTGCTGCCCAAGCGGCCCGACCTGAAGCTGATCATCACTTCGGCGACCATCGACGCCGAGCGCTTCTCGCAGCATTTCAACGCGAATGGAAAACCTGCTCCGGTGATCGAGGTGTCGGGCCGGCTTTACCCGGTCGAGGTGCGCTATCGACCGGTCGCCGACATCGACAAGCAGGATGATGAGCGCGATCTCTACGACGCGATTGTCGATGCCGCGGACGAACTGTCGCGCCTCGGCGCCGGCGACATCCTGGTCTTCCTGCCCGGCGAGCGGGAAATTCGCGAAGCGGCGGAAGCCTTGAGGAAGCACGCGCTGGCCCGACCCGGCCTGAGCACCGCGCATGCGCCGGAAATCCTGCCGCTGTTCTCGCGCCTGTCGGCTGGCGACCAGGACCGCATCTTCAAGCCTTCCGGCGGCCAGCGGCGCATCGTGCTGGCGACCAACGTCGCCGAAACCTCGCTGACCGTGCCCGGCATCCGCTATGTGATCGACACCGGTCTGGCCCGGGTAAAGCGCTACTCCTATCGCAACAAGGTCGAGCAACTGCAGGTCGAGCCCATTTCGCAGGCCGCTGCCCGCCAGCGTGCTGGCCGTTGCGGCCGGGTTGCGGCTGGCGTTTGCGTCCGCCTTTACGACGAAGCCGACTTCAATGCCCGGGCGCCGTTCACCGACCCGGAAATCCT
>DATGXM010000400.1:0-2832 GCA_035298985.1 Azonexus sp.
GGCTGTTCGCGCAGCTGATGCAGGTCGCTGGGCGGGCCGGGCGGGCCGAGTTGAAGGGCGAGGTACTGATCCAGACGCAATACCCGGATCACACGCTGTTCGCGTCGCTGGTCGCCCACGACTATCCCGGCTTCGCCGCCGGGCAACTCAAGGAGCGCGAGCAGGCCGGCTTCCCACCCTATGCCTTCCAGGCCATGCTGCGCGCCGAAGCACCGGAGATGGCCGATGCCATTGCCTTCCTGAAGGCGGCCGCCGCCTTGCCGCTGATCGGCGAGCACGACAGCGTGCTGATCTACGACCCGGTGCCGATGAAAATGGCCCGCCTGGCCAATCTGGAGCGCGGCCAGCTGTTGGCCGAATCGCATTCCCGGCCCGCGCTGCAGGCTTTCCTGCCGCGCTGGCGGGAAGCCATCGAAGGCCTCAAGGCACCGTCGCGCCTGCGCTGGCATATCGAGGTCGACCCGCTGGAGTTCTGATCGGCACGCCCCTTGCAGTGAGGCTCACCCATCCATCGCAAGGAGCGCATCATGAAAATCCAGGATTCGAGCGTCCACCTGTCGGCCAGCCACGAGGAGCGCTTTGAGCGCTCGACGGAAGCGACCAGTATGAGCAGCTTCCGGCAAGTGTTCACCAGCCTGGCGCAGCCCGCCGACGATGATGCCGGCGAGGCCCGCAAGCGGGTGCGGAAGCTGCTGCAGTCGCTAGTCGATGCCATACTCGCTGCCCTCGACGGCAAGAAGTGCAAGGAAAACTTTGCCGCTGTCGATGCTTTGCCGGCGCCGCCGGCAGCGGCCGGCCGCGCGCGGGAAATGACGTGGACCAGCCATATCGTCCAGACGGTGCGGGAATCCGAGCGCACCCAGGTCTGCGGCAAGGGCTGCGTGCAGACCGCGGACGGGCGGCAGATCCAGTTCGATTACTCGCTGAACCTGGCCCGCGCTTACCAGAGCAAGTCCAGTTTCGACGACACCGCCACCATTGCCCTGAAAGACCCGCTGATGATCAGCTTCGACGGCAAGTCGGCCGAACTGTCGGCGAGCCGTATCAGTTTCGATCTCGATGCCGACGGCAAGGCCGAGGAAATCCCGGGCTTCGGCCAGGGCAGCGGCTTTCTGGTCTTCGACCGCAATGGCAACGGCAAGGCCGACGACGGCCGCGAACTGTTCGGCGTCGCCAGCGGCAACGGCTTTGCCGACCTCGCCGCACTCGACGACGACCACAACGGCTGGATAGACGAAAGCGACGCCGCCTACAAACGCCTCGCCGTATGGTCGGGCGACGGCTTCCAGTCAGTGGGCCAGCGTGGTGTCGGCGCCCTGTACACCGGCGCCGTCGACGCCCCGTTCTCGCTCAGGACCAACGACAACAGCCTGCTCGGCGAGATACGTGCCGCCGGCATCTACCTGACGGAAGCGGGCGAAGTCGGCCATCTGCAGCAGGTCGACCTCGCCGTGTCAGCGCCGGCGCGGCAGGCAGAACCAGACGAAAGCCAGCGCCTGAGCGCCTAGCAGCGTGATGAAGGCGGCGCGGAAAGCCGCCTCGGTCGCCCAACCCTGCGCCTGCAGCGCATCGACGAAGCCGCCGATGCCCCATTGCAGGCCGAAGGCACCGACGAAGACCATCAGGTTCAGCGCGGTGTTGGCACGCCCCGATAGCGCCTTCGGGAAAGCCTGGGCGACCAGCGAATACGAAATGTTGGACAGCGAGAAGCAGATGCCGAACAGCGGCCACAGCACATTGCCGGCGACGCCGGGCAGGAAGCTGATCAACGCGAAACTGGCGATTCCGGCGCCCATGGCGCCGCGATAGACGCTTTCCAGCTTGACGCCGCGGTGCACCAGCCGGGTGGCGAAGAAGCCCATGCCCAGGAAGCCGGCCAGCATGGCGGCGCTGATCCAGGTCAGGCGCAGCGCCACGGCGGCGCGTTCCATGTGCTCCTGCACCATCATCCAGCGCGAGGCCCACAGGCCCTGCACGGCCATGAAACCGCCGGTCATCATCAGGCCCATCGGGGCATAGCGCCAGAAATGGCGGCTCGATAAAACCTCGCGGACGCCGGCGAGCTGCTCGGCCAAACCCGCCTCCTTGTGCTCGCCATGCGCGTCAGGCACGCGCCACCAGATCAGCGCGGCGACCAGCCCGGTGGTGACCGCCAGCCCAAGGGCGATACCGCGCCAACTGGTGAAGCCGATGGCGAACTCCAGCGGCTTGGAGGCGGCGAGGGCGCCGAGGCCGCCGGACGCCATCATCCAGCCGGTCAGCGAGGCCTGCCGTTCGGGCGGGAACCACAGGGCAAAGGCCTTGAAGGAGGCCATCAGGCAGGCGGAAACGCCGAGGCCGATGAGGGCGCGGCCGATGGCCAGGCCGCCCAGCGTGTCGGACAGCGCGAAGACGGCGACACCGCTGCCGGCGACCAGCAACAGGGCGGATTCGACGCGGCGCGGGCCGTAACGGTCGAGCAGCATGCCGAGCGGCAACTGGGCGGCGGCGAAAGCCAGGAAATAGGTGCTGGTCAGCAGGCCGAGGGCGTTGTCGGGAAGATCCATTTCGCGCGCCAGCACCGGTCCGATGACGGCATTGACCGTGCGGAACAGGTAGGACAGGAAGTAGCCGGCGGCAAAGGGCAGGAACAGCCTGAGCCAGCCGCCCGGTGGCGGCGTATGGCTCACGGCTTCTCCGGCTTGGCGTGAAAGGCGGTGACTGCCGGCGGCGTCTCGCCGGCATGCTGGCGCAGCCACTCCAGCCGCGTGAGGATTTTCTGCCGCCAGCCGTCGGCGATGCCGGGCGAGGCGGCGAGTTTTTCCAGGTCGGCGAGCGGCGGCCGGTGATCCT
>DATGXM010000401.1:0-13224 GCA_035298985.1 Azonexus sp.
GCTTTCGCAGCCGGCGATGCTCCGCTGGCCCTGGGCGTCGGCCCGCTGCACGGCGGCTTCGCCCTAGCCGCAGGGGGACAAAAACTCGCCCTCGTCACCGAAACCGAGCTGTACGCCGGTGCGCCGCGCCGCACCCGCCGCGAGGCCGCGCGCAAGGCCAGCTTCGACAACTGGCTGAAGGACCTCACCGAACTCAAGATCGGCGACCCGGTGGTCCATGAAAGCCACGGCATCGGCCGCTACCGCGGTTTGATCCGCATGGATCTCGGTACCGGCGAGCAAGAATTCCTCGAACTGCACTACGCCAACGAAGCCAAGCTGTTCGTGCCGGTGGCGCAACTGCACGTCATCTCGCGCTATTCCGGTGCCGAGCCGGAAGCCGCGCCGCTGCACACGCTCGGTTCCGGCCAGTGGGAAAAGGCCAAGCGCAAGGCGGCCGAGCAGGCCCGCGACACTGCCGCCGAGCTGCTCACCCTGTACGCGGCCCGCGCCGCCCGCCAGGGCCATGCCTTCGAATTCCAGGAAAACGACTACGAGGCCTTCGCCGACGGTTTCGGCTTCGAGGAAACCAACGACCAGGCGCAGGCCATCGCCGCGGTAATCGAGGACATGCGTTCCGGCAAGCCGATGGACCGTCTGGTGTGCGGCGACGTGGGTTTCGGCAAGACTGAGGTCGCGCTGCGCGCCGCGTTCTGCGCGGTGGCCGGCGGCAAGCAGGTCGCCGTGCTGTGTCCGACCACACTGCTCTGCGAACAGCACTACCAGACCTTCGTCGACCGCTTCGCCGACTGGCCGGTCAGGGTCGCCGAAATCTCGCGCTTCAAGACCGCCAAGGAATCGGCGCAGGCCTTGCAGGAACTGGCCGAGGGCAAAATCGACATCATCATTGGCACCCACAAGCTGATCGGCAAGGACGTCAAGTTCAACCGCCTGGGCCTCGTCGTCATCGACGAGGAACACCGTTTCGGCGTCCGCCAGAAGGAAACGCTGAAGGCGATGCGCGCCGAGGTCGATGTGCTGACCCTGACCGCGACACCGATCCCGCGCACGCTGGCGATGAGCATGGAAGGCCTGCGCGACTTCTCGGTGATCGCCACCGCGCCGCAAAAGCGCCTGGCGATCAAAACCTTCGTTTCCAAGTTCTCCGACGGCATCATCCGCGAGGCGGTACTGCGCGAACTGAAGCGTGGCGGCCAGGTGTATTTCCTGCACAACGAGGTCGACACCATCGAGAACATGCGGGAAAAGCTAGAGAAGCTGGTCCCCGAGGCGCGCATCGTGATCGGCCACGGCCAGATGAACGAACGCGAACTGGAACGCGTGATGCGTGACTTCACCGGCCAGCGCGCCAACCTGCTGCTGTGCACGACCATCATCGAGACCGGCATCGACAACCCACACGCCAACACCATCCTGATCAACCGCGCGGAGAAGTTCGGCCTCGCCCAATTGCACCAGTTGCGCGGCCGCGTCGGCCGCTCGCACCACCAGGCCTACGCCTACCTGCTGGTCCAGGACGAGAAGGCGATGACCAAGCAGGCCAAGCAGCGCCTGGAAGCCATCCAGATGTCCGAAGAACTCGGCGCCGGTTTCTTCCTGGCCATGCACGATCTGGAAATCCGCGGCGCCGGCGAGGTGCTCGGTGACAACCAGTCGGGCGAAATGCAGGAAGTCGGCTTCAACGTCTTCACCGACATGCTCAACCGCGCCGTCGCCCATTTGAAGCAGGGCAAGGCCATCGACACCGTCGATCTGACCCAGCCGCTCGGCATCTCCACCGAAATCAACCTGCGTACCCCGGCCCTGCTCCCCGACGCCTACTGTCCCGATGTCCATGAGCGCCTGACGTTGTACAAGCGCCTGGCCAACTGCGAAAGCGCCGAGGAAATCGACACCCTGCAGGAAGAACTGATCGACCGCTTCGGCGAATTGCCGCTGCAGGGCCAATCGCTGCTCGCCACGCACCGCCTGCGTCTGGTCGCCAAACCGCTGTGCATCCACAAGCTCGATGCGTCGACCGACCAGATCACTTTGCAGTTCGGCCCCGAATTTGCCAAGAATCCACCAATCGAGCCGATCAAGATTATTCATTTGATCCAGAACAACCGGAACTATAAATTAGCCGGACAGGATAAAATTTCCCTTTTACGCCACTGTCCCACCTTGGCCGACAAAGTGCTGGCAGTGAAAGACATGATCCGCGAGCTGACCAAATGACAAAGAATACCGAGAACCTCAACGTAGCCGCCTTCGACGCCATGCCGACGCCGGAGGAAATCCACGCCAAGCTGCCGATTTCGGAAAAGGCGACGCATACCGTCACCCACGGTCGCAGCCTGCTGCGCAAGATTCTCGACCGCAAGGACCCGCGCATCTTCGTCGTCGTCGGTCCCTGCTCCATCCACGACCCGGTCGCCGGACTCGATTATGCCCGCCGCCTGAAGGCGCTGTCCGACGAAGTTGGCGACGTGCTGCAGATCATCATGCGCGTCTATTTCGAAAAGCCGCGCACCACCGTCGGCTGGAAGGGCTACATCAACGACCCGTTCATGGATGACAGCTTCCGCGTCGATATCGGCATGCAGAAGGCCCGCGAATTCCTGCTCCAGGTCAACGAACTCGGCCTGCCCACCGGCACCGAGGCGCTGGACCCGATTTCCCCGCAATACTACGGCGACCTGATCACGTGGACTGCCATCGGCGCCCGCACCACCGAATCGCAGACCCACCGCGAAATGTCGTCGGGCCTGTCCACCCCGGTCGGCTTCAAGAACGCCACCAACGGCGACCTCAGCGTGGCCGTCAATGCCATCCTGTCCTCGTCGCGGCCGCACTCCTTCCTCGGCATCAACGGGAGCGGCACGGTCGCCGTCGTCCGTACCAAGGGCAATGCCTACGGCCACGTCGTGCTGCGCGGCGGCGATGGCCGTCCGAACTACGATACCGTTTCCGTCTCCATCGCCGAACAGGCCATGGTCAAGGCCAAGCTGCCGGCCAACATCGTGGTCGATTGCTCGCACGCCAACAGTTCCAAGAAGCCGGAACTGCAACCGCTGGTCATGGCCGACGTGGTCAATCAGATTCGCGGCGGCAACAAATCGCTGGTCGGCGTGATGATCGAGTCCAACATCGAAGCCGGCAACCAGCCGATCCCGGCCGACCTCAGCCAGCTCAAGTACGGCTGCTCGGTCACCGACGGCTGCGTCGACTGGGGCACCACCGAAAAGATGATCCGCGACGCCGCCGTCCTGCTGCGCGACGTCCTGCCGGAACGCCTTTCCTAAGCTTGCCCAAACAGCCATGAACCCGGCCAAGGTCGTCCGCGAGCGCGTCAAAACATTGACCGACTTGCCGAACATCGGCCGGGCCATGGCTGAAGACCTGCATCTGCTGGGCATCGACAAGCCTGAGCAACTGAAAGGATGCGATCCCTACGTGCTGTACCAGGAACTGTCCATCGCCACCAGTCAACGGCAAGACCCGTGCGTACTCGACACCTTCATCTCGATTACCCGTTTCATGAACGGCGGCGAAGCGCTTCCCTGGTGGTCCTACACCGCCGAGCGCAAGGCCGCCCTGCAGCAACGACCCGAACACTGACACTCGCATGAACCTGATCATCCAGGGCGGCGCCCTGCCCACCTTCCTGCTCGAACGCATCGTTACCGCCACTGGCGCCTCAGCCGTCGAGCCGCGTCCGCCGCAGGTCGTCTGCCTGAAAGGCGCCAGTCGCACGGCGGAATTCGATGCGCTGATCCCGCTCATCGAAGCCGAAAAGCTCGACTGGGCCTTCGCCGAGCCCGGCAAGAAGCTCTCCGACTTCGGCCTGATCTGCTTCGACATGGATTCGACCCTGATCACCATCGAATGCATCGATGAGCTTGCCGATTTCGCCGGCAAGAAGGCCGAGGTTTCCGAAGTAACCGAAGCCGCCATGCGTGGCGAAATCGACTACCGCGAAAGCCTGCGCCGCCGTCTGACCCTGCTTGCCGGGCTGGACGCCCGCGTGCTGGCTCGTGTTTACGGCGAACGCCTGCTCCTCTCTCCCGGCGCTCGCGAACTGCTCGAAGCCTGTCAGGCCGCCGGTCTGCGCACCGCCATCTTGTCCGGCGGCTTCACCTACTTCACCGAGCGCCTGCGCATCGAACTCGGCTTCGACTTCGCCACCTCCAACGAACTGGAAATCTCCGGCGGCAAGCTGACCGGCAAAGTCGTCGGCGACATCGTCGATGCAGCCGCCAAGGCTCACCACATCGCCCGCCTGACCGACGAACTCGGTCTCCGCAAAGAACAAGTCATCGCTTGCGGCGACGGCGCCAACGACCTGATGATGATGGCCCAAGCCGGCCTGTCGGTCGCCTTCCGCGCCAAACCGGCCACCCGCGCCAAGGCGGATGTCGCGATCAATTACGGCGGGCTGGATTCGCTGCTTAATTTGTTCGAGTAGCCGCCCGCGGCAGCTTGAACGCTGCGTCGGCGCATTGGGTCTACCGCCGGGTACCCAATAGTCTCTCCTTCAACTTGCCTGGGTCGCCCTCGCTGCAAATGCGCCCGTATTGAATGGACTGGTAAAACATGGCGAATCGCCGATTCGGGATAAATACAGCTTATCCCGTCGCCAAATATGCCATTACAATATGCCGTTTTCAAACACGGTATACGAAATGGATATTGCATCCCTGACTGCACCATTGGTAACGGCGCACGGGCCATGTGGCGAGGATCTGGTATTTTCCTCTGAGTTCGATGCCATTCAGGAAGCACGGCGCTTCGACGACCCTTCCCTTTCACAGGGCGAGTGGGTCACCGACATCAAGGAGGCCGACTGGCCGGGTCTCGTGCGTATCGGCGAAGATATCCTGGCCAGCAAATCAAAGGATATGCGGGTCGCCTGCTGGATGATCGAGGCCCATTGCAAGACGCGAGGGCTGGCCGGATTGGCTGACGGCTATTCCCTTCTGAGACAGCTTTGCGAAACGTTCTGGAACGATATCCACCCGCAGCCCGACAATGGCGACATCGAGCAACGGGTCGGCGTTCTCGACTGGCTGGCTAATCAAACTCCCCGCCTGCTGCGCGAGATACCGCTGACACGCTCCGCCAAGGGAAATTATTCGCTGATCGATCTCGAGTCGGCCCGTGCCACGGCCAAGCAGATCGAACGCAATCCCGGGCAGGCCGATGAAATCGCCCGCCACGCTCATGTCTCGCTGGAACGCTTCGAAGACGCGGCAAAGGACACCGCCAAGGCTTATTTTGCCGGCAGCGTGCGCGATGCCGAACGGGCCAAAAATGCGATCACGGCTGTGCAAGCATTGCTCAATTCCCGCATGGGCGACCTATCGCCAGCTTTCGGGCCGACTTTCGACACACTTGACGACCTCTGCCATTTCTTTCAGCGCCATGCCGGATCGGCTTCCAACCTGCAGCAGCCATCAAATGGACAAGCATCGCCTCCCTCATTCCAGCCAGTCAGTTCAGCAGTTGAACGCATCGAACCAACCTTCGGAGAAGCCATGGAAGTAGCCAGCGGCCCGATTCGCTCACGGGAACAGGCTATCCATCAACTGCAGGAAATTGCCTCATTTTTCCGGCGGACGGAACCGCACAGTCCGGTAGCCTACCTGGCGGAAAAAGCAGCCAAATGGGGAACCATGCCCTTGCACGAATGGCTGCGTACCGTCGTCAAGGACGACAGCGCCTTGCTGCGCATGGAAGAACTGCTCGGCGTCGAGGCGGAAAGAGGTTAAGAAAAATCGATTGTGATGGCTGTCGGCACGCCAGCCATCGCAATCTTCTTATGGCCCAGCCAGGCGAAACTCGATTCGACGGTTTTTCGCCCGGCCTTCAACGGTATCGTTGGGGGCAACCGGTTGATCCGGACCAGAACCGGAAGCACTCAACGACTCGGCCGGAATTCCTTTCTCGATCAGATAATTGCGGACCGTTGCCGCGCGCGCCAGGCTGAGGGCAACATTGGCCTGACGATTGCCCTGGCTGTCGGTGTGACCGATCAGCTGGACCTTCGGTGTTCCGATCTGTTTGATGGCGGCCCCCATTTCATCGAGGATGGCCCGCCCGGCCGGGGTCAGCGTTGCCGCACCGCTCTCGAATTCCACAACACGATTCGACAAGGTCTTGTCGAGTACGTTTTGTGCCTCGCCGCCTGCCACGAACAAACCATTGTCGATCGAATAGGTCGGATTGAGCGAGGTCGCGATAGTGCTGACCACCTGCTGCCGAAGCGCTTCGTTGCTGACATTGCCCTTGATGGCAATCTGCGTGCCGCTGACCTGTAGCAGCCCCTTATGGACCTGCTTCAGATTGGGCGTGAGCACCTTGGCCATGTTCTCCGTCCAATTCGGGGGCGGGACGACCCCGCCGACCTCGAGCCGGTCGACGACATTCTGGGCACCATACACTTCGCGCAA
Source organism: Azonexus sp. (assembly GCA_035298985.1). GTDB lineage: Bacteria > Pseudomonadota > Gammaproteobacteria > Burkholderiales > Rhodocyclaceae > Azonexus. The sequence goes on from DATGXM010000401.1 coordinate 6,432, forward strand.
TTTGGCGAGAATGGCAGCCCGGGCGGCTTCATCGGGAACGCTACCGCTGGCAATGACCTTGCCCGGCTCCTCAATCGGCTTGGCGGAAGGTTGAGTGCTCTGGGCGAATGCAGCCGATTGAAGAATCAGGCAGGCCGTAAGGATAAGGAGCAATTTCATGGTCATTCGCCTAGAAAAACTTCGCGGAAGGTAGTGATGGCCTGCTCGAGGGAGATATGCGGCTGGGCAAGGTAGGACGACAGCTTGGCCACGCCATAGTCGTCAGTGACTTCACTTTGCTCCTCGATCCATTCCGGATCGATCAGCGGGATGCCCCGTTCCGCCGCACTCTCGGGCGATAACGCCGCGACCAGCGTATCCGGCGACGAGCCATTGAAACCGATGATCAGCCTTGGCTTGTCGGCGCGACGCTCGATGACCACCTGCAACTCGACCATGGTCCGACGCAGGAATGCGGTGAGCAGATACAACCACAACCCGGCCACCAGATTGCGGTTGCGCTCGTCGGCAGGGAGCGGCAGGAGGATTTCCTTGTCGATCGCAACATTGCCCTGGCCGAGCGCGGGCCGCATCAGCAAGCCGATGGCCAGAATAATCCGGCGCACGGTGTCGATGCTATTGGCACCGATCATGCCGGCCAAGGTATCGAGGCTGTTGCGCCGCACGAAATTGCCCAGCGGGTCGCTTTGCAGTGCCGTTTCGAAATCGTCGGCACAGTTGATGGCATCGAGTTCAGCCAGCAGCTCGGCCACCTCGCCACCCCGAACCCCCGACTCGGAAATACGCGCCAGGGTACCGAAGGAATGCCCCAAACCGACCGGTGCGCAACGGAACAGCAAGGCATCGTCGCGTTCTATGGTCGCGGCGGTGATGAACGGAAAGCGGCGTCCGGAGGAATCCAGGCTTGGTCGCAAGTGGCCGACCACGGACAGCCGGCTGCGTGCCCCGACAAAGGCGAAATCGACCGCACAAGCTTCGTCATAGGCAATTTTCCAGCGCGGATCTTCCGACAGGCGCTCCATGCCTTGCGACACCCAGCGATCGAGCACAGTGATCAGCTGGTGTTGCCCCGCGCCCTTGATGAAATCGCCGCGCGACGGGATCTTGCCGAAACAGGTGGCCGGCGAACTCACAATCGACGTCATTGCTCGCCTCCTGCCGCCTTTGCCTGCGTCGCGTCAGCAACCTGCGCCACCGCTTCCCCGAGTGGCTCCTGCGGTTTGGCAACCTTGCCGACCGCCACCGTACGCGGCAGCACGACGCCGGCCAGGCCGCGCGGCCCCGCCCCACCCTCGCCGGCATTCCCCGCCTGGACCTGGGCGCTGCTCACCACCTTGAGATCGATGCCGACTTCGACCCCGTCAGCCGACCAGCTCATGTGGAAGGCACCGTCCGGCAGACGAGTGCGCTTCGCCGAGTTGATCATCTTCTCCAGGCCGAAGCGCCCCGGAATATTGACTACTTCGACGACTTTTCCTTCGAAGGTGGTGGCGACTATCTTGGCACCGGGAGCGCCCGATGCATTCGGCCAGACGAAATTGGCCCACTGCGCGACGCCATTGCGATAGGTCAGCTTCTGGCCGTCGATCTCGATGACGTAGCCGGTCGTTCCCGGCGCCGCCTGCGGACGCAGCATGAATGCCGTTTGCGGCTGCCCGCCGCCCCCCGCCCCGCCACCGGACGAATCGGCAGCAGCCCCGCCTTCGAGAGGCGAGACCCAGCGCGCGAAGTCGTTCATGAATTCAGGCTGCAAAGCAATGCCCAGATCGCCCCAAGTACGCGGCGTGATGGTATTGCCGCGACGGACGACCAGGGCGCCCATGGCCGATTCGACGTACTTGGATATGGCGCCTTCCGGACCGAACATCTGGGCAATTTCGGCGGGCGACGCCTCGATATTCGATTTCGCGACAAAGGGATATTTGATCGCCAACTTGCGGTTGAACGGCTCATACACCTGGGCATCCCAGGTCTTGTTCAATTCCTCCGAAGCCGGCTTGATGATCGCCGCGTACGACTGCAACAGGGGGCGAACCAGCAGCGGGCGCAAGACGGCGCGCTGGTTGTCCGGCAGGCCGGTCAGCATCTGCTCGTCGACGAAACGCAGGGTCTCCGCCAGTTCGGAACCGTTGCCATCGATGGTTTCCCGCATCAGCTTGAGCGAACCCGGTCCCGGGTCACCCTGGTTCTTGAGCTGGTTCAGGCGGGTACGGACCTTGGACAACTGCTTGAGGTAGGTATCGACCAGCGGATCGGCCTTGTCGCGTGGGATGACCAGGCGCCCGAATCCGGCAAATTCCTTGCCGATCGGCCCCATCGGGATTTCAGCCTGCTTGGACGACACATTGACGTCCAGCTGGACACGACTCGGCGCCATCTGCAGGACCGAACGCTTGAACCATTCGATGAATCCCTTATGCGCGCGTTCCAGGCCAAGGTTGGCCATGGCCGGGTTATCCCAGGCGGTCTGCTCGAAAATGACCTTGATCAGCGTGCCGACCGGCGACATCTGGGCATCGCCCAGTCTATCCATCGCCGCGATGGCTTCCGGGAAGGTTTCGAATGAAGCGACACTGATACCTTGTACGAACTGCTTCCACTCCTCGGTGTAATCGCGCTTGTACATGGCGACCAGGGATTTCTGGATCTGCTCCGGGCTGCCTTCGAGAGTCAGGTCGTCCTTGGTCGAAGTCTGCAGCACCCAGTCGGCATTGCTCTGCTCGTTGGTCGCAGCATCCTTGATCGCATTCTGCACGTAATCGCGCCATGCCTCGACCGTAAAGGCGCCGGAAACGACGTGGCTGCCGGCGACCAGCGCGGTATTGTCGGGGCCGACGATGTTAGCCACAGTCAAGGGCGCGAAGCGGGTCGAGGCGCGTGCCTTGATTTCGGCATAGACCCGTTCGGCGGCCGGCATGCCGCGTACCACCTGGCGGAGCTTGTCGCGTACCTCGTCCACCAGGACTAGGTTGTTGGCGATGATCGGCCACTCGGGGTGGGTGGCGTGTTCGAGATGGAAAGTCAGGATGCGACCGGCCGAACGTATCATCTGTTCGCGCGTCATGGTGCCGCGATTGGCCTCCAGCCAGCCGCGCCAGAAGCGCGTCACCTGGTCGGACAAATGCCCGACATCGATATGGTCGCGACTGGACAGCATCAGGTAGGTCTTCAGGGCGTTGTAGCCGTCCTCGACATCCGCCGGCGAGGCATCCTTGTACTGCTTGCTGCGCACTGGCTTGACCGCGGCAGCCCCTTGCGGCTTGAGGCGGTCCCCCTGGGCATTGACCTCGTTAAGGAAAGCCTCGAGATTTTCCTTGACCGGCAGCAGCATGACGTTGCTCACCCCGGCAAAATACTCGCGCCGCAAGCGATCCGCCATCAGCTCGCCCTGATAGAGCCCCAGGCCGATGGATAGGGGATGCTCCTCGTTGAACTGCTCGAGTTGCGCCAGGCGGTCCTGGATGATTTCCAGCGCTTCCAGGCGCGACAGCAGGTCGATCCGCCCTTCCTGGATCTTCACCGCCTTGGCGACATCCTGCTCGACATTGGCCAACAGGCTGCGATTGTTGAAATACGACCAGCTCCAGCCGCCCAAGGCCAGCCCCAGGCAGCACAAGACGCCCAGCACGGCAAACTGGCGCAGGCGGGCCTTGGTCCGGGTCGTATGCTGGCGAACCAGGTTGCGGTCAGGAAAGATGACCCTCGAGAACAGTTCCTTCAAAAAATAGCCGTGGCTGAGCGCGGCCCGGACCTGGCCGTTACCCGCACCTTGCAGCGAGAACTTGCGCAGGATGCGGTCGTTGATGACCGGCTTGATGTCATTCGTCTGGATCGCCGAGGTGATGTAAAACCCCCGGAAGATCGGCTTGAACTGGAAAGGATTGTCTTCGAACAGCGTCGCGATGAAGGCCTTGAGCGCCGGCTTGATCGAGGCAAACTCGGCGGGGAAGGTCAGCAAGCCCGGCGGCGTGTTCTCGCCTTGCAGACGGGACATCTGGGCCACGCTCATGGCGCGCAGCCCTTCGTAGAGTTCGTCGAAATGGCGATCGAAGAGCGCGATCAGTTCGTTGCCGCTGGCCTGCTCGTACGGAATCGTCGCCCCCCACACCCGGTCACGTTCGTTCCAGTCGAGATCGAGGAAAAACTCATGGAAGCCGGGGATCAGGTCGGCCTTGGTAAAGAGCACATAGACCGGCGCGAATACCTCGAGTTTTTCGGTCAGTTCCTGCACCCGCTGGCGCAGGCTTTTGGCCAGATTGATCGCGAAAGTGGGCGAATTGCCCATCAATTCGCCGATGCTGACCGTCACGATGATGCCGTTGATCGGCGCCCGCGGCCGGTGCCTTTTCAGCAAGCCGAGGAAGCCGAGCCACTCTTCGCGATCCTCCTCGTGAATCGAATAGCGCCCCGCCGTATCGAGCAGGATGCCTTCGCTGGTAAAGAACCAGTCGCAATTACGCGTCCCGCCTATCCCCTTGATGATGGCATCGCCGCCGTCGTCGAAGGGAAACTTCAATCCGGAATTGACGACCGCCGTACTCTTGCCGGCCGCCGGGTTGCCGATGGTCATGTACCACGGCAGTTCGTACAGTGCTTCCGACCCCGACATCTGCCCTAGCTTGGAGGTCTTGATCGTCTTGACCGCTTCCTGCATGCGCTTCCTGAGCGCCTGGATTTCCGCGCTGGAGCCCGAACCGCCCCGCTTGGCCGCCGCGTCGGCCTGCTGTTCAAGCATGGAACCGATGGCTTCGCCGGCCTTGCGGGATTTCTGCCGGCGATAAAGCCAGAGTCCACCCCAGACCGCAATGATGACCAGGCTGGCCAGCGCCGCCCAGACCATGGCTACATTGAGTGTCTTGGCGCCCAGGAAAAAGAAGGATGCAACAGCAGCGACGCCAATAAAAGAAAGGAATCGCGAATCGGTCAGGAAATTGCGGAGTTGATACATCGTGTATGGGCTTTACTCAAGTACTGCTGGGTTTGATGTCGGATTGCGCCGGCATGGGCATGGCGAGCAGCACGGCGCGCTCTATGTCGTGTTGATTGCTGATGCAGAGAGCCGGTGCTTCGGTCGCCAGGACCCTGGCCTTGGCGCAAGCCAGGGCGACCAGGCCGCCGATGGGAGATAGATCGCCGGTGCTCGCAGCGACAGCCAGGCAATCCTTGATCGGGTCGAGATGTCCAAAGTGCTGCCCCAGCCCTTCCAATGCCTCGGTCAGATTGCCGGCGCGATGATCGGTATCCAGGATGGCGGTCTTGATCGAGGCATGCTCGACGCCGGTGACATCCAGCAATCCCGTCACCAGCTGCTCAATCAGCTTGCCGCTCACCCGCCCTCCGGCATCGACCGGCTTGTCGCGGGGGGCCGCACTGACCCGGCCAACCACCACGGATTCGGCAAGTTCCAGCCGCTCAGCAGTCGCCTGACTGGCCAGCAACAAGGCCACCCCGCCCTCGCCGGGTATCCGGCGCTGCTGATGCTGCGTCGAGAACAGTTTGTTTGCCGCCGCCCATTGCCCGACCGTCTGCTCATCGACGGCAGAGGTCGAACCCAGCAACAAGGTCAGTTCGCCGAGGGACGGATCACGGCCGGCGCGCAGGATGATGTCGTCCAGCCCCCGCAAGGCATCCACTTCTCCGGCTACCGGAAGCAGGGAAATTTCCAGTCTGTGGTTATCTAAATCAGGCCAGAAACTCGCTTGCAGCCAGCCTTTCATGGCCTGCATATCCAGCCCTTGCCACGCTGCCGGCACCACCCAGATGACGCGCAAGCTGGCCGACTCGCCGGTCTGTTCGAGTATGCTTCGCAGCCTGTCGCCGGCAAGCTCGACGACGCGATCGAGCAATGACAACGAGCGCATGACCTGTTCGCATGTCGAGCACTCACGCATTGGCCCGCCTTGATCGGAAACCCGCTCGATCATCGCATCGACATCAAGTCCCTGCACTTCCGCCGCGAATACCGGAAAACCCGAATCGTCGGTCAATCGCGTGCTCGGATCCGGCCGTTTTCCCTCGTCGATAGCGGCCAGCGTGTCATCCGCTGAAGCACCGGCAGCGGTCAGCGCGAAGCCATCGATCAACGCGATCCTGAAGGAACGTTCAGCCGCTGCCGTTTGGGCTGACGAACCCGCCAGCGGATCGTCATCACGCAAGGCCGGCGCAGCTGAGGACGGAGCCACGGCAGGGGCCTTCAGATGATCAATGAACCCTCGCAGCAAAAGATAACCGCCGACCAGTGCCAGCGGCAAGGCGGCCAGATAAAGGCCAAGATCGAGCTTGCTCGGCTCATAGTCGTTCGACTGCCACCAGCCCAGCACCAATGCCCAGACCAGCGCAAAGGTCAGCAGGCTGCCTCCGACTATCTTGAATACCGTAGGCCACATACTTCTGCTGCCGTCGTTCAGTCCGTGGTCAGCGACTGGCTGGCGATCAGGGTTGCGCCACAAGCCGTCTTGTCGCCATGGCGCGCCGCCGGACGACCGTCAATCAACGCCGTGGCATCGCCGGTAACGATGGTCGTCACGTTGCCATGGCCTTTTCTCGGGCAAGTCACCTTGTCGCCCACTCTCGCCAGGCCTTTGCCGTCGCAATCGCTGGTTTCGGAAGCCGAAATGACAACGCCGCCATGGTCGGTCTTGTCACCCAGCACAATAAACGGTCTGCTCATCAAACGCTCCTCGAATCGCGCAAAGGCTTGCAGCAAATAGTGATCATTGAACGGCGGCCCGCCCCAGCACGCCGGCGCGCCGCAACTCGACATGGCCGTAATCCTGCATCTTCCAGCCGCCTC
>DATGXM010000402.1:0-4720 GCA_035298985.1 Azonexus sp.
CGGAAGCGGCTCCGGCCACGACGGTGCCCAGCCGGCTGGCTTTTCTTGGATTGGGCCGATGACTTCCGCCGGTCAACTGGTCGTTCGCGCCACCTACGCCGACGAGTCCTTGCGCGATATCGTCGTCGACCTGCAGCGGCCGTCGGTCACCCGGCTGTTCATCGGGCAGTTGCCCGACGTGGTGATCAAGACCGTGCCCTACCTGTTCACGCTGTGCGCCCATGCCCAGCGGGTGGCGGCGCAGGCGGCGGTGAATGTGGCGCTGGGCGAGACGCCGCGCATCCCTGACCATGCCGAGCTGTGGATCGAGGTGCTGCACGAAAACCTGTGGCGCCTGCTGCTCGACTGGCCACCCGCCGTCGGCCTGCCGCCGGCCAAGGAGGCTTTCATCGCCTGGCGCGGGAGCCGCAATGCCGGCGATGTGGTCGCCACCACCCGCAGCCTGCTCGACAACGTCGTGCAGCCGCTGGCTGCCGAGTGCCTGGCGCGTCTGGTCGACACGGCGGACGAAGCCGAACATCACGCCCAGACACCCGCGCCCCTGGCGCCGGAAGCTTGGCTCGACTATTGGCAGGGTACGCGGGCGGAAATGCCGGGCTTGTCCTTGCCGGCGTCCATTGCGGCCATCTATCGGGCGCGACTGGCCGAAGTCGACGGCGCGCTGGCCGCGCTGGTCACGCATCAGCCCTTCCCTATCGCTTCCGCCGGCGGTGGCGGCTGGGGGGTCGGACAGACACTGACCGCGCGCGGCGTGCTCACACATGCCGTCCATGTCGTCGATGGCGAGGTGGTCCGTTACCGCGTCCAGGCGCCGACCGACAGCCTGTTCGCCGATGCCCGGCCGCTGACGGCACTGCTTGCCAATCCTCGATTTGTTACCTTGCATCAAGCACGGCAGGGCCTGGATCAGGCGATACTGGCGCTTGATCCTTGTCTGCCTTACACCGTGGAACTGCAAGATGCATGAAATGTCGCTCGCCGAAGGCGTGCTGCAACTGGTCGAAGATACCGCCAGGCGCGAGAGCGCGCGGCGGGTCAAGCTGGTCGTCCTGGAAATTGGCCGTATGTCGTCGGTCCAGCCCGAAGCCCTGCGCTTTTGCTTCGATGCCGTCACCCGCGACAGCATCGCCCAGGATGCCGTGCTGGAAATCGTCGATGTGCCGGGGGCGGGCTGGTGCCTGCCCTGCGCCGAGACGGTGCCGATGACCGAGCTGTACGGCGCCTGCCCGAAGTGCGGCAGCCATCAGGTGCAGGCCACCGGCGGGACGGAGATGCGGGTCAAGGAAATCGAGATCGAATAATCAGGAGACGGATATGTGTACGGTTTGTGGCTGCGGAGCAGGGGAAGTGAAAATCGAGGGCGGGGCGCACGCGCATACGCACGTCCATGAAGACGGCACGGTGCATACGCACAGCCACGGGCACGAACACGAGCACGCGCACAGCCACGACGGCGCGGCGCTGGCCGGTGCCCATGCCCACAGCCACACCCATGCCGACGGCACGGTCCATGTCCATGAGCACGTGCATCAGGGCGAGCACGGGCATGTCCACGGCCATCAGCACGAGCATGTGCATGCCGACGGCAGTACCCACAGCCATGCGCACGATCACGAGCATGGCCACGAGCATGATCACCACCATCATCACGAACACGGCATCGGCGGCGATCTCGACTACGGCACCGGCCCGGCCCGCGCCCATGTGCCAGGCATGTCGCAGGCGCGCATGGTGCAGATCGAGCAGGACATCCTGTCCAAAAACAATGCCTACGCCGAGGCCAATCGCCAGTGGTTCGACGAGCGCGGCATCTTCGCACTGAATCTGGTCTCCAGCCCCGGTTCGGGCAAGACCACCCTGCTCTGCAAGACCATCGAACTGCTGCGCGACACGGTGGCCATCAATGTCGTCGAAGGCGACCAGCAGACCGCCAACGACGCCGAGCGCATCCGCGCCACTGGCGTGCCGGCGCTGCAGATCAACACCGGCAAGGGCTGCCACCTCGACGGCCACATGGTCGGCCACGCCATGCAACGCCTGCAGCCGGCCGACGAATCGCTGTTCCTGATCGAGAACGTCGGCAATCTGGTCTGCCCGGCCGCCTTCGATCTGGGCGAGCACCACAAGGTCGCCATCCTGTCGGTCACCGAGGGCGAGGACAAGCCGCTCAAGTACCCGGACATGTTCGCCGCGGCCGACGTCATGCTGCTCAACAAGTGCGACCTGCTGCCCTATCTCGACTTCGATGCCGACTTGGCCGAAGCCAATGCCCGCCGCGTGAACCCCAACCTGACCGTCTTCCGCGTCTCGGCAACCAGCGGCGACGGCCTCTCCGCCTGGCTGGACTGGATCCAATCCGGCCTCGAAGCCCAGCGCGCCAAGCGCTCGGAATCCGTCGACGCCCTGAAGCGCCGCGTCGCTGAACTGGAACGCCAGCTGGCAGCACGGTAAGCGGCCGATGACCGGCCGCCTGCTCCGTATCCAGGGTCTGGTGCAGGGGGTCGGCTTCCGTCCCTACGTCTGGCGGCTGGCCAGTGAACTCGGCCTGCGAGGCTGGGTGCGCAACGATGCGGCGGGAGTTGTGGTGGCGATCGACGGCGACAATGTGCCGATTTTCGTCGAACGCCTGCCCAACGAGCTGCCGCGTCTGGCGCGCATCGATCACATCGACATCGTCGCTGCCGAAGTGCCCGGCCCCGGTTTCGCCATCCTCGACAGCGAAGACGGCGAGATCAGGACGGCCATCGGCCCCGATGCCGCGATCTGCCCCGAGTGCATCGCTGACCTGTGCGACCCGCGGGGCCGGCGCTGGCGCTATGCCTTCACCACCTGCACCCACTGCGGCCCGCGCTACACCGTTAGCCGCAAGATTCCCTACGACCGGGCGCACACCAGCCTGGCCGCTTTCCCGCTGTGCGCACCTTGCAACGCCGAATACACGGCGCCAGCCGACCGCCGCTTCCATGCCGAAACCACCTGCTGCCCGGATTGCGGGCCGCGGCTGAGCCTGCTCGACGCCGCCGGCGACCCGTTGCCCGGCGATCCGCTGGCCGCAACGCTGGCGCTGCTGCGCGCCGGCAGGATCGTCGCGATCAAGGGCCTGGGTGGCTTTCATCTGGCCTGCGATGCGCGCAATGCCGAGGCCGTCGCAACACTGCGCGACCGCAAGCAGCGCGAGGAAAAACCCTTTGCCGTGATGGGCCTGAATGCCCGCTCGCTGGCCGACTACGCCTGCATCGGCGAGGCCGAGCAGGCGCTGCTCGCCAGTATGGCGGCGCCCATCGTGCTCTGTCCCAAGGCCGACGCCGAGCTGCCGGGCGTGGCGCCCAAGCTGGCCTGGCTGGGCGTCATGCTGCCGGCGACGCCCCTGCATCTGCTGCTCTGGCACGAGGCAGCCGGTCGGCCGGCCGGCACGGACTGGCTGCATGAACATTCCGACCTGCTACTGGTGATGACCAGCGCCAATCCGCACGGCGAACCGCTGGTCATCGGCAACGACGAGGCGCTGGAACGTCTGGCCGGCAGCGAGGGCAAGATCGCCGACGCCTTCCTGCTGCACGACCGCGACATCATCATTCGCTGCGACGACTCGGTGCTGCGCGCCGGTCCCGCCTTCGTCCGCCGGGCGCGTGGCTACGTGCCGGTACCGATTCCACTGGCCGACGACGGGCCGACCGTGCTGGCCCTCGGCGGCTACCTGAAGAATACGGTGTGCGTCATGACAGGGCGGCAGGCCTTCCTGTCGCAGCACATCGGCGGCCTCGACAACGTCGCGGCCATGGGCTTTCTCGACGAAGTGGTCGGGCATCTGCTCGACATTCTCGATGTGCAGCCGGACCTGATCGCCCACGATTTGCATCCCGATTTTCCCTCGACCCAACTGGCCTTGCGTTTGGCTGGCGAGTTGGGCGTTCCGGCGCTGGCGGTCGGGCACCATCAAGCACATATGGCGGCGATCTGTGCCGAACATGGCGTTAACGGACCGCTTGTTGGTTTGGCGCTGGATGGCGTCGGCCTCGGCCCGGACGGTGCCGCCTGGGGCGGCGAATTGCTGCATGTGGCGGGCGCTGCCTGCGAGCGGATCGGGCACCTCAAGCCGCTGGCCATGCCCGGCGGCGACCGGGCAGCCAAGGAGCCGTGGCGGATGGCGGTCGCGGCCCTGCACGGGGCGGGGCTCGGTTATCGGGTTGGGGGCTGGATTCATCAATACTACCCGCAGCGCGATCCCGGCCCGCTGCTCACCATGCTCGCCCGCAACCTGCGTTGCCCGCCGACGACCAGTCTGGGGCGCTGGTTCGACGCTGCGGCCGGGGTACTTGGGGTACGCGATGTGATGCATTTCGAGGGGCAGGCCGCCATGGAGCTGGAAGGCCTGGCCGCCGGGCACGGCCCGGTCGAGCCGCTGGCCGGCGGCTATGCCTTGCACGACCACGGCCATGTTCTCGATCTGTCGCCCATCCTGCTCGCCCTGCTGCGGTGCAAGGACCGCGCAGCCTACGGCGCGGCCTTGTTCCACGCAACGCTGGCGGCCGGTCTGGCCGACTGGGCGATATCCGCCGCGCAGTTGCCGCCGGGAAGCAAGCTGGCCATCGGCGGCGGTTGCGCGATGAACGCGGTGTTGATGACGGCGCTGCGCCAGCATCTGGCGACAGCCGGGATAGGCCTGCTCGAAGCCCGCCAGGCGCCGTCCAACGATGGCGGTCTGGCCCTCGGCCAGGCC
>DATGXM010000403.1:0-3705 GCA_035298985.1 Azonexus sp.
GTATTCCGGAAACTGACATTGGCCTGGCCAACGGACTGCAGGCCGGCATGGAAGATCGGCCCGACCACGCGCAAGGGCATGACCAGGCAGAGCAATGCCAGTGCGGTCGTCGCCGGCACCCAGGTCTCGCCCAGCAAGACACGAACCAGTTCCGGTGCGACGCAGGACATGCCCCACATGACGGGAAAGGACAACAGGCTGACCCCACGCAAGCTCTTCAGGACATAGTGGCTGACCTGGCCGCCCTCGCGCTTGACCTTGGAAAGCGCCGGAAAGGCCACTTGGTCGATGGTCACCGCCAATTTCGATGCCGGCATGGAGGCCAGGCTCATCGACACGGAATACAAGCCGAGATCGTGCTTGCCCAGCAGCTTGCCGATGATTAACGAATCGGCCTGCGAGTAGAAGTAATACACCAGCCGGTTGGCCGCGACGTCGCGGCCGAAGCGCACCATGTGGCCGACCCCGGAAAAGTTGAATACCGGCCACGCCCGGTAGGGCTTGATCAGGTTGAGGCCGACGACACGCAGCGCTGCCGCGGCCACATTCCCCCAGGCCAGGGCAAAAGCGCCAAAACCCTGATCGGCCAGAACCAGGGTAATCAATGCCCCGCTGACCACCGACAGGAAATCGATGAAAGCGCGACCGCGATACTCCATGTCACGGTCCAGCATGGCGGACGGAATCACGGCGAACGCCGCCGGAATGAACTGCAGGGCCACCACCTGAATGACCGGCCCGACCCGCGGTTCGTCGAAAAATACGCTGGCGAACGGGGCAATGGCCAGGGCCAGCAACAGGAAGATGACCAGATTGGAAAGCACCACCACGCCATAGACCTGCTGAATCTGGCGCGGCGTCACCTCCTTGGACTGGATGATGCTGGACCCCATCCCGATTTCGGAAACCACCGACAGCAGGCCGCTGAACAGGGTTGCCATGGCGACCAGACCATAGTCTTCGGGAAGGAGCAGACGCATCACGACGATGGTGACGACCCACGACACCGCCTGGGTAGCGACCCGGCCGATGACCGTCCATTTGAGAGCGGAGAGAACCGTGGCTCTCATGTTCATGTTTGGCCTATCCTTAATGAGTCGGGCCGTCAGGCCTTTTGCGCGGCGACGCCTAGGATCCGGTATCCCAGCTTGCGGAAGACATGCTTGCGTTTTTCGGTGATAGCTCCCAGCAACAGGCAGATGCCGACGATCACGGCCAGGCACAGGATACTTGCCGCCACGTTGTGCTCTCGATTGGGGAAAAAATGCCCGGCAAACTGCGTCAAGGGGCGATGGTACAGGTACAGGCTGAACGTGAAGCCCGCCAGATAGACCACCGGTGCTTTGAGCCGGGTCATCGCCGCCGTGGCCCCCTCGTGCAGCCCGCGGAAGGCAGCAAAATTCAAGGCGACCAGCAGGCCGAGGAGGTAGTCGGTGACGAAACGCTGAGAAGCCTCGAAGCGCCAGTACCCCGGAATATGGTCATGCAGAAAGGTCTTGATGACCAAGTCCAGGCCACTCAGGTTCAAGCAAATGAACGCAATCAGTGTCGCCAGCCAGACGGTCAGACTGGCCGAATGCGAAGGCACCAGCCGATGTCCATTCCGAGCCAGCCACGATCCCAGCAGCCAGAGCGGAAACATGAGGAGAATTGCCGGGCCGGCAATAAGGCAGGCCAGGAAGACCCATAGCCAGCGATAGCGCCCGGGCGCAAACATCGCCAGACCGAAGATGACGTAGTACCAGACCTCGTAGCACAGCGACCAGAAAGGATCGTTCCACGGCAGGCGGGTGTGCATGCCCCAGGATTCGTTCAGGAAAAACACTGCGCCCAAGACGTTGCCGGTACGCAGGTTATCCTGGAAAAACTCGTTGGACAGGGCCGGGTCGAGCCAGACCGCCAACCCCTTGACGGCAAAGCTGAGAACGATGGCCGGTATCACCACGGAATAGATACGCGCGAAACGCGCTGTCGCATAACTGCGCCAGTCGCGTTCCCGGGTAAAGGCCGACTGGCTGATCACCAGGCCGGAAAGCACGAAAAACACCACCACGGCGGCATGCGAGAAACTGCCTATCATCAGCCACGATGCATACAGGCCGTCCTGATCCATGTGTCCGACCAGAACGGCCAGCGCGGCCAGGAAGCGCACCAGGTCGAGATAGACGGACAGGCTTTCGGAGACGAAAGGCTTTTCTGATGTTGTCACGGGTGTGCTTTCGCCGACCAGTCGATGCGCTTACCGGCCCGAACGAGCCAGGTCGCTTTCCATCAACTGCGCATCGGCACAAAACTTGGCAGCCCAGTTGAGGTATTCGAATCGTCCGTAATGGCCATTCACCGGGAATGCCCCGCGCACACCGCCCAGCACATCGGCATCTCCCTTGAGATGGACGCTGCGGCGGACGTAGCGATTGGCCCGGCGGGCCGCCTCGGCGTAGGTCTGCTTGCCGGTAATGGCGTGCAACAGGAACCAGCAGGCAGCAATCTGGACGCTTCCGGTCAAGCATACCCAATCGGCAGCTGGCTGCCATTTGGCATCGAGACGCCCGGCAATCCGGCCATCCGCTTCAATCACACCCAGCAAGGCGTCGGCGGTACGCTCCGCGGCCTGCAGCAGATCGGCTTCGCCGGAGAGCCGGTAGCCCTCGATGACCCCGCGCAGCACGTAACCGATGGTGTGGGTCAGCGGACGATCGGGTTCCTCCAGGCAGTTGCTGGCAAACCAGCCGTTGGCCGCCTGCTTGGACAGCGCCCAGCGTACTTGCTTGAGCCCTGCTTCGCCAAAACCGGCATCCGGATTGACCCGCGCCGCTTCGAAAAGCCCCCAGGCAACATGCGTTTCGTAGGCTTTTTCGCCCGGCGCAGCAAAAGGCGTCGGGTGTTTGCGCCAGCAGCCGTCGGCATCAAGCGAGTCGCGCAGCCAGGCCGCTGCGCGGTTCATTGGATCGAGATAAGCGTCGCCAAAGCGGCGGACGCCAGCTGCCAGCCCCATCAGGATCTGGCCGGTGTTGAAGGTAACGGGAACGCGCGGCGTACCGTCGACCTTCCCTCCCTGGAAGCCGCCTTCCGGAAACTGGATGGAAACCAGCCAGTCCAGCATGGTGCGCGCTCTCTCGAGCAGCGCCTGGTCGTTGGTCCGGTCGGCATAGGCGATCAGGGTCGGAACGATGTAGCCGCTGGTTTCCGGGTAGGAGCTGGCCCAGCCGTGGACCAGGCTGAAATCACGGGCCGAGCCGCCATCATGGAGCTTCGAGCAATCCTGCGAACGCACCAGCCACTGGATATTGGCGGCGGCCACGGCGTCGGGGCCGGCATCGTATTCGGGCAGCCCCGCACGGTCGAGTTCGAGCTGTTGGCGCGCCGCAGCCGGCAGCTTCGGCTCATCGATCAGGCGTTCCTTGAGTTGCGTGGCAATTAGTTTGAATCCCATGATTGGTCAATGCTCTATTTGATGAATTGATCGAGGAGCCTGGCAAGCTCCGCCGTACGCGACTTGCGGGAATTCAGGGCGGCCGCCTCGCGGGCGACCCCGGCACGCGCCTTGCGGCGCATGGCGTCCAGCAGGTTTTCCAGGGTCGTGGCAATGGCGGCCTGGTCGGCAATATCGGCGATGTCCTGCACCCCGACATCGCGCAACATCTGCGCGCTGATGCCGGCTGGATCGGCCAGCGCAAAAATCGGCTTGCCTGCCCGATAGTATTC
>DATGXM010000404.1:0-1854 GCA_035298985.1 Azonexus sp.
CTCCACGGAAAGCCGATGGCCTTCTGGGCGGCCGGCGACAGCGTACCGGACGAGACCGCGGCGATGTAGGCATGGTCATGAGCCCGGCCCAGTTCTTCGTCGGTGGCGGCGTGTGGCAGGTGGAAATCGGATTCGTCGAACTCGCCGCTGTCCAGCAGGCTGGCGCGCAGCCGGGAATATTTCTCCATCGGGAAACGATGGCCAGCCGGCAAAGGTAAAACGAAGACATCGGTGTAGAACAGCTGCACGGCCGATGCCTTCGCTAGCGCATTTAGTTCAAGGCGGCGGACATCTTGCGACGGAATTCGCGGACGAGGTCGTCGTATTGCTCGCCGGACAGCGCTTCGAAGAGGGCCAGGATGGCCTTGCGGCCGGCACCCTCGTTGAAGAAGCGGTCACGGCGGATCACTTCGAGCGCGGCTTCGAGCGCTTCGCGGAAGCGGCTTTGCGCGGCGTAGGCCTTGGACAGTTCCAGCCGTGTGGCGTGGTCATCCGGATTGGCCGCCAGCTTGGCTTCCAGCGGCGCCGTGTCGGCGGCACCGTCGAGCAGCGCCAGGCGGGCGCGCAGGGCGTTGGCGCGATCCGGCTCATTCGCGTATTCGCCGGCCAGCAATTGCTTGGCTTCGTCGTTGCGGCCGAGCTGCATCAGCACATCGACGGCATCGAGCTGGATGGCCTGGTCTTGCGGGTTGGCCTGGCTGGCCTGGACTAGCACGGCCAGCGCTTCTTCCAGCTTGCTTTCGGCGACCAGGGCGGCAGCCTGCTCGCGCAGGTTTACCTGCTCCGGCCCGGCGGGCAGGGCAATGCGGTCGAGGAATTCGCGGATTTGCTTTTCCGGCAGGGCGCCGTTGAATTCGTCGACCAGTTGGCCCTGGAACAGCACCTTGACCGACGGAATGCTGCGCACCCCGAAGTGCTGCGCCAGTTCCGGGTTTTCGTCGGAATTGACCTTGGCCAGGATGAAGCGGCCCTTGTATTCCTCGGCCAGTTTTTCCAGCAGCGGCTTCAGGACCTTGCACGGCTCGCACCACGGCGCCCAGAAATCGACGACGACCGGCACGGTTTCGGCCGGGATCAGGACTTTGGCTTCGAATTCTTCGATGGAAACGTCAAATGCAAACTCGGACATGATGAGGGCCTGAAATAGTTAAAGTCGGGCGAATTCTACCGCCAGTCGCGGGTTGGTGGCTGAGCGCAGGGAAAAGGACGACGTTTCGCCCGCGCTAAGCCATTCGTTCAGCCGGGCTGGCAGGTCGGGAGTGTCGGGCTGGCTGGCAATGCCGGCTACTCCACCTATCTGGAGGCGAGCCAGTGTGTTTTCAAGCGGCTGCGCGCCAAGCGCCAGCCATTGGCCGGTGGCAGACTCGGCCCAGTGGTCGAGTTGGGCGCACAGCACCTGGGCGCAGCGCCCTTGTTCCAGCCACAGCCCGGCCAGGGCGAGCAGCGTGCTCCAATTGGCCGAGGTTTCGCTATCCTGCGGCAGGTGCATGGCCAACTGCAGGCCGGGCAGGAAGGGCTGGATCTGCGCTGCGGCTAGCGCCGGCTGGGTAGCCAGGAAGTCGTAGGGCATCGGTTCGGCGCCACCGAGGCATACCTCGTCAAGAAGGTTCAAGGTTTCCTGGCGTGGGCCGCTGGTCGATTGCCAGAGCAGGATGGTCGGTTGCCGGCGCTGTTCGTCGGACAGGCAGGCGCAGGCGCCGAGCAGCGCCAACTGGGTCAGCGCGGCGGCACGGCGCAGGGGTTTGCCGACGGCTGCCCGAACCTTGGCGGCGAGCGTTTCCGGCACGAATTCCTGGCTGACGAGGGCGTTGAGGAAAGCCATCAGCAGCGCTCCACGAGCAGACTGGCCAGGCC
>DATGXM010000405.1:0-9235 GCA_035298985.1 Azonexus sp.
TGACGTTGAGCGTAATCATCTTGCCTCCTGTGGTGTCCGGATTGAGTCGATGCCCAGTGTGCGCGCCGGCGCGCCGCCGACGGTAACCCAAAGCTGCAAACTTCTTGCCTGATCCTCCAGAATGCCGGTCGCGGGACTCGCCTCGCCCCGGCAAACGCGCTACGCTGCACGGCATGGAGAACAGCCTTCAGACCGCCGCCCGGCAAAATGATTCCGTCATCGACCCGGCCCAGCGCATGCTTGAGCAGCGCGCCGAACTGGCGGCCATCGTCCGTCGCCACTGCCCGCACGACGGCGCCCAGGAAACCGCCATTCCCGGACTCAGCGTCTTCCGCGGATCGACGACCTGCGCGACCAGCTGCGGCATCGCCTCGTCCATCTTCGCGATGATGGCGCAGGGCGCCAAACGCATCCAGGTCGGCGACGACTGCTACGACTATGACGCCGGGCACTACCTGATCTCCTCGATCGAATTGCCGGTTTTTTCGCAGCTGACCCGCGCCTCTGTCCTCGAACCCTATCTCGGTTTCGGCCTGCGCCTCGATCCGGTCAAAGTTGGCGAACTGTGCGCCCGCTTGCCCAAAAATAGCCTGCCCAGCGAAGTCGATCGCGGCATTGGCGTCGCCGCCCAAACCGTCGAAATCCAGGAAGTCGCGCTCCGCCTCGCCCGCCTGCTCGACACCCCGGCCGACATCCCCGTCCTCGCCCCGCTCGCCGAACAGGAACTGCTCTACCGCCTGCTTACCGGCGCCCTCGGCTCCCGCCTGCACCAGGCCGCCAGCCACGGGAGCCACAGTCACCGCATCGTGCGCACCATCGCCTTGCTCCAGATGCGCCTGGCGGAAACGATCAGCATCGATGAAATGGCCGCCCTGGCCAACATGAGCAAGTCGTCGCTGCATCATCATTTCAAGGCGCTGACCGGCATGACGCCGCTGCAATACCAGAAGCAGCTGCGTCTGCAGGAAGCGCGCCGCATCATGCTGACCCACCACGAAGACGCGGCATCCGCCGCCCACCGGGTCGGCTACGAAAGCCCCTCGCAATTCAGTCGCGAATACCGCCGCATGTTCGGCACCCCGCCGGCCAGTGATGTCGCCCAGCTGCGCGGAATAGCCCCGGCCGTTGCCGTTTGAGCGGAATGGCGTAGCTAGCCGCCGGCGATTCTGCAAACGAATTACCGCTACTACCGCTCGGAGATCTGCGCTTACCAGTCGCGGCAAGCGGCACGTATTCGCCCGCCATGATCAAGCCGGCCGTGCCAGCCGGGCTAAAACCCGTCACTCGCCAAGGACTGGCGCCTTGTTCGAAAAGGCCTGCAAATGATAGCGGTTATCATTTACGCCTTGGCGCACTTTCTTTAAAATCCCTTCTTTGCCGCGAAGCTCCGTGGCTTCAAAAGAACAAGTCACCGCACCAGCCAGCTGTCGCCAGCCCGTGCTTCGACACGAAAGGAACACGCTGTGCTGCGCCAAACTCACCTATCCCGCAAGCATTACGACGCCTTGCGCAATCACTTCTCCTACGGCTTTCGCCAGGGAGTGGACTGATCATGGACCGCGCCAACGCTTCCGTCAGCTCCGGGGACGCCATCCTGACCGATACACGGCCGCGCCGTCGCAGCCGGCGGGCGATCTTTCTCACCTGGGTGCGCAAGATCCACCTCTATGTCGGCCTGTGGGGCGCCATCCTCGGCCTGCTTTTCGGGGCTACCGGCATCCTGCTCAACCACCGCGCGATCATGAAGATTCCGGTCGAGAAGTCCGCCCAGAAAACCGTGCAACTGGCCCTGCCGGAACAGAAACCTGCGACGCCGGAAGAACTGTCGGCCTGGCTGCAGGGCGAACTCAAATTCACCCCGGATCAGGTTGTGCAGGTGAAGAAACAGCCGGCCAAGGCCGTCGTCTGGGGCGATCACGAGGTGATGCAGCCGGAACGCTGGAGCGTCAGCCTGCAGACCCCGCAGCGCGGCGTGTCGGCCGAATATTTCATCGGCAACCGCTTCATCAAGCTCGACCACACTGACGCCACGCCGATCGGTACCCTGACCCGCCTGCACATGTCGGTCGGCGTCAGCGCCTTCTGGGTCCTGCTGGCCGACAGCATCGCCGGCAGCCTGATCCTGCTGTCGGTTACCGGCCTACTGCTGTGGACGCAACTACGCGCCATGCACACCGCCGCGGTCGGCACCAGCATCGGCGCCCTGCTCGCCGCCACCTGGTTCATGTGGTCGTTGTGAAACATCATCCAGCTTGCTAGCGCTCCACCTGACCTGGAGCGTCCAGACAACGAAAAAGCCAACCGCACTCGGTTGGCTTTTGCAGATCAACGACCTGCCTGAATTCGATGTGGACCAGACGAAGGCCCCCCATGCGACAACAGAGCAAAGGGTACAAACCGCCAGAAAAAATTAGGCCGTGTATTTTGGAAACCGCTCCTTGAGCCGCTCTACCGTGGTGCGCCACTTCGTTGCAGTCGGCTTACAGACGGAATTCTGGTTGCCGAACATGCCAACTTCCTGAACGGCTTGTGAAACAGATACGGTTTGCAGCCACTGCACCGGGACGAAGTATTCGCAGCGATCCGGATCATCAGCAAACTCGCGGTGATAGTTAGCTTTGGCGATCTCAAGGAAAGGTTTGTCTCCAGCCGCTGTTGTAACGACAAAATCACGGGCGGGAATGACCGGCCCAGCAACACGCCCGACGCCCACGAAGCCAGACCCCGGTACCTTGGCCCAGACCCGATCGCCCGGTGAAAGGAGTTGCAGGGTATTGCTGTACCAGCGGCCACCGCCCGCGCAGATGAAGCCGTACTGTACAGCCTCATCCCAGGAGCGCTCGGCGCTATAGCCATACGAGTGATAGAACTCGCCGTTCCACGGCTCGCTGGTGCCCGCTGGGCGGGCGGTGGTTTGGGTGTGAACAGGGTCAAGAAGCCAGGCACGGCTGAGGAGTTGTTCGTTGCCGTTGCTGAAAATCTGGAAGCACAGCACGTTGATTGGGATGTCGCGGTCGGCTAAGTAAGCGACGATACGTTCCGTGCTAGGATCAAGTGAGGACGAGACGATCACGATCTGGTGGCTCTGGTTCAGCGTATCCTCGTCGAGCGGCAAACCAAATGCGGCCTGAAATTCGGCGGCGAGGTTCTTACCAGGCGCGAAACGGCCATAGATCGCAGCAATATCTTCGGACTTGAGCTTTTC
This sequence comes from Azonexus sp., assembly GCA_035298985.1. Taxonomy (GTDB): domain Bacteria; phylum Pseudomonadota; class Gammaproteobacteria; order Burkholderiales; family Rhodocyclaceae; genus Azonexus. Next base: position 3,206 of record DATGXM010000405.1, read on the forward strand.
CACCCAGCCCGCGTAATCCAGGGCTTGGGCCACGACGTCACGCGGTGTGCGATCGCGTTTGAGTTCGATCAGCACCAGCGAGCCATCCGGTGCCACAGCAAGCAGGTCGATGATACCGCCGACGCCTGTGCTTTCTTGTCGGCCAATCAACATCCATTCGTCGGACAACACCTTGGGCGCTGCAACGATCATGTCTTCGAGCAGTTTTTCGCTAGGCAAGTGGGCTTCGGCCAGTGCTTGAGGGTTGGCGGAGACTTTCCAGAGGGCGGTGCGGATCGACATGGCGGATTCTCAGGGCGACTTGCGGGACGGATTCGATCAGGGTAGCGGACAAGCGGGCCTGGTGCAGATGTCGCGTTCGGATAGGTATTTCTTGGACGTTCAGCCACAGGCCAACGATGACAAATCAATCGCCGCCGAATTTAACACGGGCTACGTCCGAACGGCCTGATTTTTCGGGGAAAGTGCTGTGAATGAGGCCCAGACAGCTAGCGTTTCAAGCAATTCGTGGCTTAACTTAGTTTTAACCATTAAGTGGTCAACACGCCATTTAATGGTTAAGAGCACACAGATCAACGACCTGCCTGAATTCGATGTGGAGCGGGCGAAGGGAATCGAACCCTCGGCATCAGCTTGGGAAGCTGAGGTATTACCATTATACGACGCCCGCTCTGGGCAAGAGGCTGCATTCTAACGCAGAAGGCAGCCGGTTCAATCACTGCTGGTCGGCCGCCAGTCGGCCGTAGCGGCCGGCGTGGAAGAGCAGCGGGGCGATGTCCGGGGTTTCGGCGTAGCGTTCGACGCGGCCGATGAAGATGGTGTGGTCGCCGCCGGCATGCGCCGTTTCGTTGGCCACTTCGAAGGTGGCGCAGCAGCCCGGGAAAACCGGCGCGCCGCCGGCCCCTGGCTGCCAGGGCAGGCCGGCGAAGCGGTCGGCCGGCCAAGTGGCGAAGCGGTTGGACAGGTTTTCCTGGTCGGCGGCCAGGATGTTGATGACGTGGTGGCTGGCTTTCTGGAAGGCGGCCAGGTTGTGCGAGCTGTTGTCCAGGCACCAGAGGACCAGGGCCGGTTCGAGCGACACCGCGGAGAAGGAATTGACGGTCAGGCCGATCGGGTGGCCGTCAGGATCGATGGCCGTGACGATGGCAACGCCGGTGGCGAAACGGCCGAGGGCATTGCGCAGGGCGCGACTATCGGTTTGCGGTTGGGTCATTGGTTAGGACAATAGGACTACGTAAAAAGAGGCCGTATTATCCGTGCTCCCGCAGCTTGCGTCGAGGCAGAATTTGGCCGCCCCCAACCGCTTTACCGAACAACTGATCGCCTGGCAGAAGGTCGCCGGCCGCCATGGCCTGCCCTGGCAAAACACCCGCGATCCTTACCGCATCTGGCTTTCCGAGATCATGCTGCAGCAGACGCAGGTCAGCACGGTGATCCCCTATTACCGGCGTTTTCTCGACAGTTTCCCGACGGTGACGGCCCTGGCCACGGCGCCTATCGAGCGTGTCATCGAGCACTGGGCCGGCCTCGGCTATTACGCCCGGGCGCGCAACCTGCATAAGTGCGCCCAGCAGGTGGCGAGCCAGTTCGGCGGCCAGTTCCCGGCCAGCGCCGAGGCCCTGGCCGAACTGCCGGGTATCGGCCGGTCGACGGCTGCCGCGGTGGCTGCTTTCGCCTTCGGGCAGCGGGCGGCGATCCTCGACGGCAACGTCAAGCGGGTGCTGTGCCGGCAGTTCGGCATCGCGGGTTTTCCGGGCGAAGCGGCGATCCACCGCCAGCTGTGGGATCTGGCCGAGAGCCTGCTGCCGGAGGGCGACATCGAGCCTTACACGCAGGGCCTGATGGACCTCGGCGCCACGCTGTGCACGCGCAGCCGGCCGCGTTGCGGCGACTGCCCGGTGGCTGCCGGCTGCGTCGCCCGCCGCGACGGGCGGACCGGCGAATTGCCGATGAAGAAGGCCCGGTCGGCGGTGCCGGAAAGAACGAGCAGTTTCGTGCTGCTTACCGACGGTGCCCGGCTGCTGCTCGAACGCCGGCCGCCAAGCGGCCTGTGGGGCGGCTTGCTGGTGCCGCCGGAAGGCGAGCCGGCCCAGGTCGCCGCCCGCTTCGGCTTGAATTTGATCGATCAGCAACCCTTGCCCGCCTTCAAGCACACGTTCACGCATTTCCGGCTGACCTTGGAGCCGGTGCTGTGCCGCGTCGCCAGCAGCAGTGGCGCTATGGAACCGGGGCTGGAATGGGTGGAGTTGGCGTTAGCAGCCGACGCCGGGGTGCCGGCGCCGATCCGCCAGCTGATCAGGCAGGTTGCCAGCGTAGCGGGCTGATACCCCAGCGCTCGTAGTTTTCGGCGCGGACAATCTGGCCGTAGTGATTGCCGACCTTGCGCGACAGATCGACCTCGGCCGGCGTGGTGACGTATTGCCGGCGGCCGGTGTGGTAGATGACGCGGACGATGGGGGTGAGCATGTTGTCCGCATGCAGTTGCTCGACCACGGCGAGGTGGCCGCTTTCGAGCAGGACCAGGGTGCCGACCGGGTAGATGCCGACCGTCTTGACGAAGGCGGCGACCAGCGCCGGATCGTATTGCCGGCCGCCCTCGTCGTAGAGCTGGCGCAGGGCATGCGACGGCGACAGCGCGGCGCGGTAGGGGCGCGCCGAGGTCATCGCGTCGTAGGTGTCGACGATAGCCGCCATGCGGCCGGCGGTCGAAATCTCCTCGCCGACCATCTGGTAAGGGTAGCCGCAGCCGTTGTAGCGCTCATGGTGCTGGAGCACGACGGCAACCGAGGTTTCGGACAGCCGCGAGGTGGCTTCGAGCACGGCCAGCCCTTCCTCGACGTGGCCCTGGACGATGGAAAACTCGGCTTGCGACAGCATGCCGGGCTTGGTGATCAGCCGGGCGTCGATGGCGGCCTGGCCGATGTCCTTGACCATGGCGCCAAGTGCCATCTTCTCGATTTCCGGTTCCGGCAGGCCTTGATGCCGGCCGAAGGCGATGATCAGGCCGGCCGTGGCGACGGCATGCTCGGTGGCGTAGGTTTCCTCGCTTTTCAGGCGGGACAGCGGGACCAGGGCATCGGGATTGCGCGACACCGATTCGAGCATCTTGACGACCACCGGTTCGAGCTGCGCCGCGTCAACACTGTGGCCGGCCTTGGCCGACAGCATCAGGCCGCTCACCGTATCACTCGCTTCGCGCAACAGCTTGGTCGCCCGCCGGCGTTCCTCGCCGAGCGAGACGGTGTGGGTGATTTCGGCCTTGATCTCGGCCAGCGACTTGAATTTCTGCTCGACCGCGTTGATGCGGGCAACCGGCGACGGCGCGGGCGGCGGCGGCAGATCGATGCCCTTGGCGGTATCGATGCTGACCTCGGTGATGCCTTCGTCCTTCAGCTTCCAGATGTGCTCGTCGTTGCGCACCTTGAAGCGCTTGACCCAGATCGAGTGATCGAGCCAGCGCTTGTGCAGATCCACGACATACATGCCGGGCCGCAGCTGATCAATGGAAATCTTGCGGATCATGGCCGAGGGCGGGCTATTTTGGCGCCCCCTCCTTCTTCGCTGCTTCCTTCTGCGCCGCCTCCTGCTCCTTCTGTTCGGCGGCGCGCATTTTCTCGGCCACCTTGCGCTCGTGCGCCTCGCGCTTCTGGCGATGTTTCTCTTCGTCGGCCGCCTTGCGCTTCTCGCCGGCGGCCGACTTCTTCGCCTTGTCGGCCTGGGTCGTCTCGATCTTCGCCTCGGCCGCCTGGCGCGCCGCTTCGGTTTGGGCCTGGCGCGCCTTCAGGTCGGCTTCGTGCTGCGGTGCTTCCTCGGCCTTGCGTTTCTCCCGGTCGGCGATCTGCTCCTTCTTCACCTCGCGTTCCAGCGTCTTGCCCTCGTTCTCCAGGCGGTGCGCCTCGTGGTTGCTTTTCTGGTAGTCCTTGCGCGCATCGTCGCGGCAGGCATTGACCAGGAATTTCTTGTCGCAGGCCTTGTTCCGCTCGTCGAGCAACTGCATGGCCGTTTCCTTCATGGCCTTGCTTTCGGCGACCAGCGCCGCCGCCTTGTCCAGCCGGGCATCCCAGTCGGCCTGGCGGGCGGCGTCGGGGCCGGTGTCGGCCACAGCGGCCAAGGACAGAAGCAGAATGGCTGCGGCGGTCAGGCCGGCAACCACTGATGGGGATCGATTTTCCATTTCTCGTAACTCTCGCAACTGGCGATGCGGTCCTGCGCCTTGGTCAGATCGACCATTTCCGGCGGCACGTAATGGTGCTGGCCGGCATGGTAAAAAACTCGCACCACCGGTTCGAGCAGCTTGCCTTCATTTTGTTCGACGACGACGCCCATCCGGTTGCTCTCCAGCCTGACCAGCGCCCCGGTCGGGTAGATGCCGATGGCCCGGATGAAGGTCTGCACCAGCTGCGGATCGAAATGGTGCTTGCTCCATTCGAGCAGCTTCTTCAGCGCCTGGGTGGGCGGCATGCCGCGGTTGTAGACCTTGTCGGAGGTGATCGCGTCGTACACATCGACGATTGCCGCCATCTGGCCGTACAGCGAAATGTCCTTGCCGGCCAGCCGGTTCGGGTAGCCGCTGCCGTCGATGCGCTCATGATGCTCGGCGATGACCTGGCGCGCAATGGGCCCGACGCCGGGCACCCCGGCGACCAGGCGCAGGCTTTCGGCGACGTGCGACTGCATCTTGGCAAATTCGTCGTCGGTCAGCTTGGCCGGCTTGTTGAGGATGGCTTCCGGCACGTGGGCCTTGCCGATATCGTGCAACAGGCCGCCCATGGCCAGTTCCTGGATCACTTCCTTGGGCTGTTTCATGGCCCGGCCAAAAGCGATGAGCAGGGCGGCGACGCCGACCGAATGTTCGAAATTGTAGTCGTCGAGATTCTTCAGGCGGGCGATGGGCAGCAAGGCGTCCTGATGGCGGAAGACCGAATCGACCATGCCGTCGACCAGCGGCTCGACACGCTCGATGCGCAGCGGCAGCCCGAGGCGCACGTCGTCCAGCACCAGACGGGCCAGCTTGTTGGCCTCGCCATGCAGGCGCCGGGCGCGCGCCGCTTCGTCCTTCAATTCGACGACGACGGGTTTTTCGGCCTGTTTCTGGGCGATTTCCTGCAGACGCCGTTCGAGTTCGGCGTTGATCTCCGACTGGCTCGGCGCCGAGCGGACATCGGCCCCCTTGACGGTGTCGATGTACACTTCCCGGATGCCGAGGCCGACGATCTTGTCGCAGGTTGCCTGGTCGCGCACATAAAACGCGTTCGACATGAAGGGATGATCGAGCCAGCCACAATTCAGGTCGTGGATGTACATGCCCGGCAGGAGCTGTTCGGAACGGATCTGCTTGATCATGCGGCGGATTCTAGCAGGCTGGCGCAAGACGTTGCCAAATTGCAGCAAAAACACCGAAATCGCGCGTAAACACCGGAATATTGGCGACTTTACGCCCCTTTCCAGTGGCCCATGGCAGCCCTCCATCATATCCGGCGCCAACGATAGCCAGCGCGGCAAGCCATCGCCCCCGGCTTATAATCTGTCCCCTCATGATCGCCCTACGCCAAGTCACCTTCGCCCGCGCCGGCCGCCCCCTGGTCGTCGACGCCTCCGTTCAACTGCACACCGGCTGGAAGGTCGGCGTCGTCGGTGCCAACGGCTGCGGCAAATCCAGCCTGTTCGCCCTGCTCTCCGGCGAATTGCACGCCGAATCCGGCGATGTCGAACTGCCGGCCAGCTGGCAGATCGCCCGCGTCGCCCAGGAAACGCCGGCCCTGCCCGACAGCGCCCTCGATTTCGTGCTCGACGGCGACGTCGAATTGCGCCGCGTCGAACGCGAACTGGCGGAAGCCGAAGCGAAGGGCGACGGCGAGGCCATCGGCCACCTGCACGCCCGCTACGGCGAAATCGGCGGCTACTCGGCCAAGGCCCGCGTCGCCGAGGTGCTGCACGGCCTGGGCTTCAGCGATGCCGATTTCCAGCGCCCGGTGGCCGACTTCTCCGGCGGCTGGCGGGTTCGCCTGAACCTCGCCCGCGCCCTGTCCT
>DATGXM010000406.1:0-5039 GCA_035298985.1 Azonexus sp.
CGGAGAAGCTGGCGCGGGCGGCCTGTTCGGTCGTCTTGCCATGCGCCAGTTCGCGCACGATGAAGTTGATCTGCTGCACGCCGTGCGACACGCCGATGGCGAAGACCAGGAAGGGCACCAGCACGGCCAGCGGATCGAGGCCGAAACCGAGCAGGCGCAGGGCGCCGAACTGCCAGACCAGCGAGGTGAAGGAGCAGACGATGGGCAGGATGGTGAAGCGCAGCGAATGGCAGTACCAATACACCGCCCCCGCCGTCAGCAGCAGCGCCACGGCGCAGAATTCGAGCACCGACGAGGCGCCGTCGGCAATGTCGCCGATCTGCTTGGCGAAGCCGATGATCTGGATTTCGAAATCGGCATCCTCGAACTGCTTGCGCAGGGCTTCCAGCTTGTCGTTGTAGGCCACGTAGTCGATCTTGTTGCCGTCCTTGTCCACCTCGGCTAACTCGGCGACGATCATGGCACTGGTCTGATCGCGCGAGACCAGCGTACCGACAAAGCCGCCCTGGCTGGCCGAGCGCTGGATGCCGGCAATGATCTCGGAATTCAGTTGCTCCGGCGTCACGGTACCGGAAATCAGCGGGTCGGCGCGGAAGCCTTCCTCGGTGATTTCATTGACGAAGCTGTTCGGCGTCCACAGCGACTGCACGCCGAGACGGTCGACGCCCGGCAGGTAGATCACCGCCTGGGTCACGTCGTACAGGCGCTTCAAACCGGCCTGCGTCCAGATGGTGTCCTTCCTGGCCTTGACCACCACGTTCAGGCGGTTGGCGCCGAGCACGTCGTTGCGGTACTTGTGGAAGGTCTCGATGTATTCGTGGCCGGTCGGCATCTGCTTCTCGAAACCGGCTTCCATGCGCAACTGCAGCGCGAAATAGCCCATCACGGCGGTGAAGATGGCCAACCAGATCAGGAAGGGCGTCCGGAATTTAAAGCAGAAATTCTCCAACCCGCCGAGGGTACGGGTCAGGTACTTGTCGACGTCGTCGACGCTGAAAAGGTTGAGCATGATGAGCTGTCCTGCGGGAGATGATTTGTTCTTATGGTTTGGTTTGTCATTCCCGCGCCCCGCAGGAAGTACCCTTGGGGTGCGAAAGCGGGAATCCAGAAGTGCCCCTTAGGCGCTTGTAGTGCATCTCTGGATTCCCGCCTGCGCGGGAATGACGGTTAGCCGAACTTAGAAGTTGCGCGACACGTAGACACCGAAGAAATCGCGGTCCTTGTACGGCTGGTCATAGACCCGCGAGCCACCCCAGAACTTGGCGTAGTTCACGCCCGCCTGCCACTTGGCCGGGTTCTGCGTGAAGCTGACGATGAAGTTGGTCGACTTCGCCCCTTCCATGAACAGCGCCGACGCGTTCGGCGTGCGGCCGCTGACCGCCTGGAAGTAGTAGATCTCCGGCGTGACCTGCCAACCCGGAATCAGGTTGCCGTCGTAGGTCCAGCTGAAGTCCAGGTTGTAGCCCCAGGACAGCTTGTCGCCCACGGCTTCCGCGCTGTTGCCCAGGTTGAATTCCTGGCCCCAGGCCCAGACGCCGGCGCCGATCGGATCGTTGCCGTAATACTTCTTCAGTTTGGGATAGTAGGTAGCCACCCCTTCGATCATCAGAGTTGCCGTCGAGGCATTGCCCAGCGCCTTCAGAATGCCGCCGTAGTCACCCGGCGTCATGCTCAACAGGCCAGTGACGTGCCACTGGTACTTCTTCTCGTCTACCCAGCACTTGCCGCCATTGGACGCACAGCCCAGGGCCGGATTCAGGGATACGGCATCCTTCGGACGGTAAGACAGCTCGGTACCAATCGCCCAGTCACCCACCGGCATGTTGGCCGAAATGCCGTACATCCGGCGGTCTTCGGCGTATTGCCACTGCAGAAGGCCCGGCACGTTCTGGTCGATGTACAGGTTCGGCGCCTTGTCGTGATAGGCCATGGCATAGAAGCCGAGGTTGAGCTGCGTGCCCGACGGCTGCCAGCGGACAGCCGCACCGTACTGGCCGGAATCCTTGGCCTTGACGCGATTGATGCCGTAGGTGCTGTCGCCGACGCCCAGGCCGTTCACCTGCGACCAGTAGCTGCCGGTCGGCGGGAAGTAGTTGGCATTCCACGCGGCCTGGTAGTAGGCCTCGACGTTCACGCCATGACCCAGGCCGGTGGCGAAGCTGACGATGGGCGCCGGCAGGAAGACTTCCTTCAGCTGCGTGCCGGGCTGCGACAGGCGCATGATGTCCAAAGCGTTGACCTGGTTGATGCCACCGGGCAGGAACAGGCTTTCGCCCCAGCTGATCACCTGGTTACCGGCACGGACGCGGGCGCGCTGCTCGCCGACCGAGAATTCCTTGCTCACCCACAAATCCAGCAGGCGGGTCTTGAATTCCAGGTCGTCGCGGGCGTCGTCGGACAGCGAGGCGGAGTAGCCGTTGGGGCCGGTGGCCGCGCTGACGAAGCCGGTGGTCTTGGTCGCCGTGAAGTCGCGCAGCCAGCTGAAGCGGCCCATGAACTTCCAGTCGTCCGGCATCTTGAGCAGCAGTTCGTGCGTGCCCTTCAGGTAGGTGGTGAAGGCATCGCCCTTCTTGTAGTTGATGTTGCCCTGGTCGCCGACGCCCTGGAAGGTCGTGTTGCCGGTCGGCGCACCGTTGCCCGAGGCACCGGCGACGACCAGGTCGCTCGACGGCCCCTGGGCGCGGATGCCGGTGCCCAGCGACACGGTGGAGTCGAAGCTGCCGGAAATGCTTTCCGTTTCGAAGGTGAAGGCGGAGGCCGCCCCCACGTAGCCGATCAACGCTGCCAGAACGGTTTTCTTGAAAATATTGTGCATGGATTTACCCTCTATTTCCGTTCGGTTGGCTTAGCGTTCGCTGATGGCGCGCAGGTTGTCCGACGTGTAGAAACCTTCCTTCAGCTTCGGATCGTTGGCTTCGACGAACCACTTCATGTCCTTGCCGCCGCCCAGCGAGCTTTGGTCGACCAGATAGCGGTTGTCGATCAGGTTGTACTGGACGAAGGCCGGGTTGTCGCAGCTGCCCGTCTCGTAAACCGGGATGACGAAGCCTTCGCGCAGCTTCCACAGCTTGCCCTGGGCGTCGTAGTCCTCGGCGACGACGATGGACCAGCTGTCCTCGTCGATGTAGAAGGTGCGTTTCGGCGCGACGTGGCGGACGCCAGCCTTGACGGTGGCCTCGACCACCCAGACGCGGTGGGTTTCGTAACGGCGATGGGCGCTGTCGACGGCGTTTTCCTTGGTCACATCGCTGAACTTGACGTTCGGGTCGTACATGCCGAAGGCGTTGTAGCCGACGATCATTTCCTTCTTGCCGACCAGCTTCCAGTCGAAGCGTTCGATAGTGCCGTTGAACATGCGCGGCTCGTCCATCGTGTACTGGTTTTCGAAGCCGATCTGCGGTGCGTCATAGGCGTAGGTCGGCATGCGGCGGACGCGGCGCTGACCCGGGAAGTAGTAGAAGACTTCGTTGGTCTTGTCGGTGAACACGGTGATCGCCAGCGACTGACCGGCCAGCGCGGTCGGCGACTTGTAGGCGAAGTAGGTGTAGTACTCGACCGGCGGCATGCTGGAGAACTGCGTCGAACCCTTCTTACCCCACGGGAAGAAGTAGGTCTGCGTCGAGGTGGCGGCGATCCATTCGCTGGAACCCGGACGCGGCGACAGCGCGGTGTACAGGGTCGGGTACTCGAAACCGACGCCGGCGTACTTCATCTTGACGTTCCACATCGCCTCGGTGCCGGTGTGCGGGACCGGGAACGGAATGCCGGGAACGGTGGCTTCCTTCAGGCTCCAGCCGTCGGCGCCGATCTTGGCGGTGGTGACGTTCTTCTTGGTGTTTTCGGCCACGAAGTCGGGGTTGCCGCAGGTACGGCGCGACGGATAGACATCCATCTTGTAACCCTTGGTCTGCTTGATCCACTGCACCTGGCCCGGCGACAGCTGCGCGGCGTACTTGTCGACGTTGCTCGCGTCGATGGTGTACAGCGGCTTGTCGCCCTTGTGCTTCCAGGCATCGGCGCGGCTCTTGCCATAGCTCCAGCCGGAAGCCTGCGGCTCGTTGCCGGCCCAGGCGGGAATGGAACCATCCTTGTTGGCGCCCTTCTCGGCGCCGACCGGGGTCAGCTCCTTGCCGAGCTTGGCGGCATCGGCATCCGTCGCGGCCTGCACGGAAAACGACGCGGAGAATACGGTGGCCAGGATCGCTGCGGCGCCGGCCTTCTTGAACATGATCATTTCAACCTCCTGTGTGGTGAACAGAGCCAACCCCTCCGGCCGGCCGCAACCAATTTCACTGGTTAGGGGCAGTGTAGGAATTGCCCCTCAGTGTCCGTTATCAAAAATCGGCAACTTTTCTTGATCCACATCAGATCAAGCGCCGGCCCTGCCGAAGCGGGCGGCTTACATCGGCCCCATCGAATACATGTCGGCCCGGATGCGCCAGCCTTCCTTGCCCTTGGCCCATACGAACAGCGAGCGGACTTCGAACGGCTTGTCCTCGGCCTTGGGCGTGACATGCCAGGTCACCCAGGTCAGCGCAGAATCCGGCCCCAGGCGGCGGATCGTATGTACGTCGAGCTTGACCTTGCGGGTATCGGCCAGCAGGTGCTCGATGGTTCCGTGCACGCCTTCGGCCGTATTGACCACCGCCTTCTGGCCTTCGCCGTGGATGACGGCATCGCTGCCCCAGACCTGGGTGGCGATGGTCTTGGCGTCGCCCTTCTCCCAGGCCTTTTCGAGAACGGCCAGCCGCTCGCCGATGACCTTGTCGAGACCGGCATCGCCGGCCTGCGCCCCGAAGGCGGCCAGCCCGAGCAGCGCCGCGAGAAGCATTTTTTGCATGAATGCGACCATCGAATTACTCCTTAGAAATTACTTCAGGGTTTGCAGGAAACAGATCAGGTTTTGCCGCTCGGCCGCCGACTTCAGGCCCTGGAAAGGCATGGCGGTGCCGGGCACAGCGGTGTTCGGCGAGGTCAGGAAGGCATCGAGCCGGGCCTCATCCCAGGCGCCCTGCTTGGCGGCGACGGCTGCGGAATAG
>DATGXM010000407.1:0-3582 GCA_035298985.1 Azonexus sp.
GGCCAGATCGGCGAGGCCTGCCGGGCGCATGCCGCCGAACGCTGTCGGCGGCTTGCGTCGGCGCCGATCCGGCCGTCGCCGTGGCAGGCGCGTCGCCACATGGTCGGCCGTGCCCACGACTTGGGCCAGGCCCGGCCGGAACTCGGCCATGCGACCAATGCCGCCGCCTTCATCGGCCGCCGGCAGATGAGCCGCGGGCTGTTTCTCGACCGCCGGGTGTTCCTGATTTCCTACGATCCGACGGCTGACGATGCCGAGGGGCACATCGTCGAAAGCATCCTGCTCGCCGCCGGCCCGGTCGGCGCCGGGATCGCCCTCGAATACTATTTTTCCTCGGTCGATAACGAGCGTTTCGGCTGCGGCTCGAAAATCACCCATAACATCACCGGCCTGTTCGGGGTCATGGAAGGCGCCGATTCCGACCTGCGCACCGGCCTGCCCTGGCAGATGGTCGAAATCCACGAACCGATGCGCCTGCTGGTCGTCGTCGAGCAGACGCCGGAAGTGCTGACCGCCATCGTGCAGCGCCAGCCAGCCTTGCAGGAACTGGTCGGCAACGCCTGGATCGTCGTCGCCGCCCAGGACCCGGTCAGCGGGGCGATCCAGCGCTATTGCCCGCGCCGCGGCTGGCTGCCGTGGTCGGGATCGGCCGTGCTGCCGCAGGTGGCGCGTTCGGCCGACTGGTTTGCCGGCGAGGCAGATGCGCTCGCACCGGCCCTCATTCTCGGCGGGGGGCGCTGATGCCGCTGCTCGATCACCTCGCCCGTTCCGTCTGGCTGGTGCCGGCCTTGCCGCTGCTGGCGGTCATCGTCACCGGCGCCCGTGTCCTGCTCGGCCGGGCGACGGGCGATGCGGCCGAACCGCTGACCGCGCGCCTGTCGTCGCTGGCCGCCTTCGCCGGGCTGGCCCTGCTGCTCGCCATCGACGCGCTTTCCCTGCTGCACGGCGCGCCGGGGCATCTGCGGCTCGGCCACTGGTTCGGCAACGGCAACTGGGAGGCGACCTTCTCGTTCATGCTCGACCCGCTGTCCTTGGCGCTGGCCACGCTGACCGCGCTGATCGGCTGGCTGGTCGTCCGTTTCTCGGCCAATTACGTGCATCGCGAGGCCGGCTTCCACCGCTTCTTCATCGCGCTCGGTTTTTTCCTGGCCGGCATCCAGTTCGTGCTGCTCGCCGGCAACGGCCTGCTCGCCTTCGTCGGCTGGGAGATGTGCGGGATGGCGTCCTTCCTGCTCATCGGCTATGCCTGGCACCGGCCGGTGGCGACCGGCAATGCCCTGTTCGCCTTCGTCACCAACCGCGCCGGCGATGCCGGCTTCCTGCTCGCCCTCGGGCTGGCGGCCGCCTGGCTGGGCGGCTTCGAATGGACGGCGCTGTCGCGGGCCAGGGAAATCAGCGTGGTGAACGACCGCCTGCTGGTCATCGGCTTCGTCATCGCCGCGCTCGCCAAGTCGGCACAGCTGCCCTTCTCGGCCTGGATCACCCGGGCGCTGGAAGGGCCGACGCCATCGTCGGCCATTTTCTACGGCGCGGTCATGGTGCATGCCGGCGTCTATCTGCTGCTGCGCCTGGAGCCGCTGCTCGCCCAGGTGCCGGACGTCATGCTCGGCCTGGTCATCGCCGGCACGCTGACGGCGATTTACGCCTGGCTGTGCGGGCTGGTGCAGACCGACGTCAAGTCGGCGCTGATTTTCGGCGTGGTCTTCCAGGTGGCGCTGATGTTCGTCGCCATCGGCCTGGGCTGGACGACGCTGGCCTTGGTCCATCTGTGCCTGCATGCCGGCTGGCGCATATGGCAATTCCTGCTCGCCCCGTCGTGGCTGGCGATCACCCGCGACCGGCCGCCCCCGCCGCCGGCCTGGCTGCGCAACAACCAGCTGCTGTACACCATTGCCCTGCAACGCTTCTGGCTGGACAAGCTGGCGCAGACGCTGCTCGTCGAGCCGACCCAGTCGTTCTCGCGCGACGTGCGCGGGCTGGAGGAGCATTTCATCGACCACGCCATCGGCCAGCCGGGGCGGGGCAAGGTGCTGCACCACGACCGGCCGCTGGTCCTCGTCGATGGGCTTCCGGGGCGCCTGCTGGCCAAGGTTTCCGACACGCTGCAGCACATCGAGTATCGCCTGCTGCTGCGCGGCAAGGGCGGGGCGGCCGAAAGGCTGCTGCATCGCGCCGGCGCCTATCTGCGGACGGTGGAAAGCCTGCTCGAACAGCCGCGCTACCTGATGCTGGCGGTGATGGCGACTTTCGTGGTGATCCTGTGACGGGGGCGACTCTGGGCGGCTACAGCGAAATTTTCTGGGACCGGCAGGCCGCGCTGCCGCTGCTCTTCCTGCTGCAGGCGCTGCCCGTGCTCGGCGCCGCGGTGGTCTACGCGCTCAAGGAGCGGCGGGCGGCGGTCGTGCTCGGCAAGGTCTTCGCGCTGGGCGAACTGGCGCTTGCCGCCGTCGCCGTCAGCCATCTGAACCCGACGTCGCCGGCCCTGCAGTTGGCCGAGCGCTTCGCGCCGCTGGCCTACCATGTCGCGGTCGACGGCCTGAGCATGGTCTTCATCCTGTCCGGCGCCTTGCTGACTTTCCTGATGACCCTCTACGGCATGAGCCGCGGCATGATCTCGCCGGGCCGCCTGTTCGCCGTGCTGCTCATCGCCGAAGCCGGGTTGGTCGGCATGCTGGTCACCGTCAATGTCGCCTGGTTCGCTGTTTTTTCCGGGCTGGAGCTGTGGGCGGTGGTCTACCTGCTGCGCCGCTGGGCGTCGTCGCGCGCCGAAATCCAGGCCCTGGCCCGCTTCGTCCAGTACCAGGGCTTTGGCTGGGCGCTCTTTGCCGCCGGCTGCGTGGTGCTCGGCTGGGGCCATGCCGAGGCGACCGGCGGGCGGTGGAGCTTCGACCTGTTCGACCTGCTCGGCGCCATCCCGGTCGGCAAGTTCCAGACGGCGGCCTTCTACCTGCTGTTCTACGGCCTGGCCGTGCGCACGCCGCTCTTCCCGCTGCACGGCTGGCTACCCAACATGGCGCAGCACGGCTTGATCGCCGTCGCGCCGGCCCTGATGGTCGGCGTCAAGGTCGGCATCTACGGCATGCTGCGCTTCGTGCTGCCGCTCACCCCGGCGGCGGTGCAGACCTGGCAGCCCTACGTCGTCGGCTTCGCCATGGCCGGTGTTTTCTTCACGGCGGCGCTTGCCTTCCAGCAGGGCAACCTGCGCCGCCTGCTTGCCTTTGCCGTGGTCAGCCACACCAGCCTGCTGGTCATCGGCCTGTTCAGCCTGCACGAGGCCGGCATCCAGGGTACTGTGCTGCTCGCCGCCAACTTCGGACTGGCGGTGACCGGCATGTGGTTCATCGTCGGCTTCGTCTTCCGGCGCACCGGAACGACCGAGCTGCATGAGCTGTCCGGCCTGTTCGAGCGCATCCCCTTCCTCGCCGTCGCCTTCCTGGCGTTCGGCCTGGCCATCGTCGGCATGCCGGGGACGCCGGGCTTCGACGCCGCCCACCTGATCCTCGAAGCGTCCATCGACCAGTTCGGCGCGCTGTCCACGGTCGCCACCGCGCTCGGCAACGTCGCGGCGGCCGGTTTCCTGCT
>DATGXM010000408.1:0-6387 GCA_035298985.1 Azonexus sp.
CACCCGCCTCGACCGCTCGCGCGACAGGTCGACGGGCGGTTACGGCCTCGGCCTCGCCATTGCTCGCCGGGTACTCGAACTGCATGGCGGCACGGCCACGGCCGACGCTTCGCCGCTCGGCGGCGCACGCTTCACGCTAAGCTGGAAAGCCCACCAGTAGGCCGTTTGCGGCCGTGTTACAAAGCGTCACGGAAGATCAAAACTCGTTACCTCGCCGCAACGCTGGCGCAACAGACGCCGGGCGCATGCCTCTCTAGAATGCGAGGCATGTCAGAACACAAAGCCCACCAAGAGGATGACGACGAGGAAATGAACATGAACATCAAGCAATTTATCGAAGCCGCCCGCCGCTACCTGTTCGAGATGGCGCCCGTACAACCCGCCCTGGCCACCATTCCCGTCCGCAAGGATCGGTGATGGCCTTTGTGGACAACCTGCCGGTCAGTGAATCGCTCGGCGTCTTCGTCGGCATCACCGGTTACGACTGGCTCGCCGAAGGCCAGGCCGAACCGGTCAAGGCGGCCATTGCTGCTATCGCCGCCGGCGGCATCATCGCCATTGCCCGCGTATTTCTGAAACACCGCAAAAAGGGCTGAACCGCTTACCCTCCTCTCGAATTTCCCCCGATTCGAGACCTCCCTGTTACCCCGCCCTCGTGGCGGGGTTTTTTTGAGCTTTTTCGTATCAGTAGTCGAGGCGTAGCGACAGCCATTGCAGACGATCTGCCATGCGCAGGATCGAACGTCCCTGCTGCGACTCATTCGCCATCTGCACCGTGTAGGCAAGTTCCCCGCGAACAGCACCTAGCCGAAAGCTCTTGGCGACACGCCAGTCGAAGCGCTCGCTTGCCTCGATGGGAGTCTGGTCGTTTCGACGCCAGCGCATCGGTGATGCCCGAAAATACATGATTGATACCTGAACGTCGTAAGGCAAGCGCTGGATCAACATGGCTGACTGCGAGTGCATCGAAGCCGAGTCGCGCGTCTGATTGACGATCTTGGGAACGTTATTGAAATCGTCCGCAACCCGCGAGCTGTCGGTGAATTCAGCGTCGATACTGACCAAGGCCACGTTGTAGACCAGTCGAGTTTGTTCGAAAGGCCGCCATTGCAACTGGTACTCGTGCCCCTGAACGACGACATTCTCAAGATTGACCGCACTATCAGCCCGACCATAGATGTAATTTGCGTAGTTAACGCTGTTCACCCGCAAGGTATTTGGTTCCTTGTCATCCGGTGTGCTGGCTGGCAGGGCCAGTGGCAGGATCTGGATGTAATTCGGGATGCGCTCCCTGAACAAACGGACATCCGCGCTCGCGCGATAGGCCTTCAACTCGGCGAGATAGCCAATTTCTACCGTATCGATACGCTCCGGCTTTACCCCTTGGGCAAGGTAGGCGATATCCAGAAACCCGCCATTGGGCACCGTCCGGTAATCGACCCGTCCGGAGGTCTCGTACAAACTCGGGTTGCGGTGCGCCCTGGACACAGCAAATCGCAGGGTGTGTCCGGATGCAACGTGATAGCTGACGGCCGCCCGCGGATCGACCATCCAACCAGTCTGGCTGTCATGTTCCGCACTGGCGCCCAGATTGAAGACTAGGTCATCGAGCGGACGGTATTCCAGGTTGCCGAACCCGCGATAGGAAAAGCGATGCCGCCAATCCGAGGTCGTAAATTGCGCTGCGGACTGGAGTTCTGTTGATTTCAAGCCCGCCCCCCAAACCGCTCGAACATTGCGTATCGGCGACAGTAGGTGCTCTAACTCCAATTCTTGCAACCTAGACGTGCCACCGGGATAAATCAACGGCGAAAAATTGCCCGTGCTTGCCCCGGACGCTGTGGTGAAGCTCATTCGCTTGTAGTACGGACCGTAGGCCCAGTCCTCGGTATAGCCATAGCGTAGTTTCACTTCTTCCGTTGCCGAAAGCACGCGCCGCCACTGTACACCTAACGCCGTCGAAGACTGCTCCAGACTACGCAAGGGATCGTTGGCCGGACTACCGGGACGACCATACTGCGAAAGGTCTCTGGCGAAAGTTCCTGTCAGCTGCAATTCGTCACGATCAGTCAGCGGAATATCGACGCGCAGGTCGAATAGCTGCGATTGCCGCGAATCCGGGGCGAATGTCCAGGTCAGGCCGCTGTCGTAGGAGGCCTTCTGGAAACCATCGTCCTGCAAGGAGTGGTAGGTCAGGCGAACATTGGCCTGTCCGACATTGCCCCCCCAGCGCACTGTCTCGTCGCGAATGCCATTGCTGCCGTGATTGGCCGAAACCATCCAACCCTTGGTCAGGGCCGGATCTATCGTGATGATATTGACCACGCCGATAAAGGCGTTGGAGCCATAGGAAACCGTATTAGAACCACGAATAACCTCGATGCGCTCAATATTCTCCAGAGCAACAGGTAGCAGACTCCAATTGACCCCTGACTTGAACAGTGGAGAGTACTGCGAACGTCCATCGACCAGCACCTGGACGCGCGAACCGTACTCGTCACCCGACATCCCTGTATTCAAGCCGTGATAAACAACGTTGGCCGGATCCTGGTTGTGCGAGGTAACCTGGAAACCGGGCACCAGGCGCAGCAAATCCTCGACGGTGCGCATGCCGGAGGCACGAATCATTTCCTGGTCGATGACCGTGACCGAAGCCGGTGTTTCGGAAAGCTGCTGCGGCAAACGGCTGACAGAGGCGACGACGGGCAGACTGGAGAAGAAGACATCCTCTTCGTCGGCCTGCGCCGGACAAGCCATCGCGACGCCCAGCAGTAGTGGCAAACGCGGAGAAAACAGCGTGGAGAAGAGAGTCTTGGTATTCACGGCATCCATTCGACAGGCCGGCCCCAAGACAATCCCGGCTGGTCCGGGTCACTCTGTCTAACATCTGCGGCCGGAACGGATATTAACAAAAACTTACAATGCTCCATCCTAGGTAAACAGCCAGTTGCACGCCGGTCATAACATGGCTATGCGGCGTTGATCAGGCGCACTTCGCGCTGCGGGAACGGGATCGCAATGCCGTGTTCCTTGAAGGCGCGCCAGATGGCAAAGTTCACGTCGGAAACGATATTGCCCTTGCCCTCCTCCGGGTCCTCGATCCAGAAGCCGAGTTCGAGATTGATGGCGCTATCGGCAAACTGGGTCAGGAAAACCTTGGGCGCCGGGTCGGCCATTGCGCGGGAATGGGTTTGCGCGGCCTCGACCATCAGGCGGCAGGCCAGTTCGAGGTCGCTGTCGTAGGCGACGCCGACGCTGGTCGCCAGGCGTATCCGGGTATTGGAATAAGTCTGATTCTGGACGGTCGACCCGATCAGCGTTTCGTTCGGCACGATGTACTCGCTGCCGCCCGGATGCTTGAGCACGGTGTAACGCGTCGTGATCTGCGTCACCTCGCCGCTGTCGCTGCCGACCTGCACGATGTTGCCGATGCGGATGGAGCGGTCGAGCAGGATGATGAAGCCGGACACGTAGTTGCTGGCGATCTTCTGCAGGCCGAAGCCGAGACCGACGCCGAGGGCGCCGGTGAATACGGACAGCGCGGTCATGTCGATGCCGACCAGGCCCAGGCTGGTCAGGATGGCGACCACGGTCAGTGCCGCCTTGGCCACCCGCACCCCGACGATGCGCAGGTTGGCATCCAGCGTGTGGATGCGCATCAGCCGGGCCTCGATCACGCCGGCGATCCACAGCGCGAAAACCACCGTCAGGAAAATGGTGGCGATGCCGCGCAGCACGGTCCACAGGTCGATCTGCTGCTTGCCGACGTGGAATTGCACGCTCTCCATCGCATCGATGACATAGGGCGCCAGGTCGGTGATATAGAGCGCCAGCCAACCCCACACCGTGGCCGCGATGATACGCTCCCAGGCGGTCAGCCAGGTGGCGCGCGGGAAAGCCTGACGCAGCACGAAGATGACGCCGCGCACCAGGGCCAGCGAGCCGAGCAGCGGCATCGCGAGCTTGAGCAGGTTGAGGTGAACGAAGGAACCCAGCGTCCCCAAGGCCACGCCGGTCAGCAACATGCCGGTCAAGGGGAAAACCAGACGGGCACCGGCATCGGACAGGCGCCCCGCTCCTTCTTGATGACGGCTGTGCCACCAGCGGGCGATGAGCAGGGCCGAACCGATGCAAGCAACCAGGGCGACAACCTGCCAGATGAAGCCCGGATCGCGGACATCGGCCAGCAGGTCGTTGATCAGGCGCAGGGCCTGGCTTTTCTCGTTCATGCCTTACGTTCCAGTGCCGCGGCAAAGAAGCCGTCGGTATTGTGCTTGTGCGGCAGCAGGCGCAGCACGTCGCCGTCGCAGGCGATGCCTTGCCTGGCGAGTACTGCGGAGGCCGGCAGCAGCGTAAATTCGGGGTGCTTTTCCAGGAAGGCGCCGACGATGGCATCGTTTTCGGCGGTCAGCAGGCTGCAGGTCGCATAGACCAGGCGGCCGCCGGGGCGGACCAGCGTCGCCGCCGCTTCGAGTATCGAGGCCTGCTTGACGGTCAGCTCGGTCACCGAGGTCTCGATCTGCCGCCACTTCAAATCCGGGTTGCGGCGCAGCGTGCCGAGGCCGGAACACGGTGCATCGACCAGCACCCGGTCGGCCTTGCCGGCCAGGCGCTTGATCTTCTGGTCGCGTTCGTGCTCGATGCGGCCGGGATGGACGTTGGACAGGCCGGAACGGGCCAGGCGCGGTTTCAGGTTGGCCAGACGCTTGTCGGACACGTCGAAGGCATAGAGGCGGCCGGTATTGCGCATCAGGGCGCCGAGCAGCAGGGTCTTGCCGCCGGCACCAGCGCAGAAATCGACGACCATTTCGCCGCGCTTGGGTTCGAGCAGGAAGCCGAGCAGCTGACTACCCTCGTCCTGCACCTCGAAAGCGCCTTCCAGGAAGAGCGGATGCTTGGCCAGCGCCGGCTTGTCGCGCAGGCGAACGGCGAGCGGCGACAGGGCGCCGGGGGCTGCGGCGATGCCGTCGGCGGCCAGCTTCTCGAGCACCTTGTCGCGATCCGCCTTCAGCGTATTGACGCGCAGGTCGAGCGGCGCCGACTGGTTCATCGCCCGGGCCAGGGCCAGCGTCTCGTCGGCGCCGAACTGCTGCTCCAGGCGTTCGTACAGCCATTCCGGCAGATCACAGCGGACGGCCGGCGGCAAATCGGCTTCCGGCATGGCCTTGGCGGCGGCCAGCCATTCCTCTTCGCTGGTCTTGAGCACCGGCGCCAATTCGCGCTGGCTCCAGCCGCGCACCAGGGCCAGCGTGGCCAGCAGGCGGCGACGGTCGGAGAGTTGGCCGGCGCAGCGCGCCTCGATGCTCCGCCCGCGGCGCAATACGGCGAAGACCGTTTCAGCGACGAAGGCCCGATCGGCATGACCCAGCTGGCGGTGCTCGCGGAAATAGCGCGAGACGACTGCATCGGCCGGGTGATCGAAACGCAGCAACTGGCCGAGAACGGCCTCGGCGTGGGCGAAGAGGGCTGGGGTGAAGCGGGCTTTCATGGAGTTCCTAATTCGGTGGCGATCTGTTCGTAAACGTCGCCTTTCTTGTCGGTAAAACGTATTTTAACCGGCAAACGATGGTGATCGAGCGCCAGCCAGATTTCGGTCACGCTATCGGTCATCGCCCGCAGGTGCAGGGTGCGGAAGCGGCCGGCCGGCGTGTCGATATCCTCCTCGCCAAGCGAGTCGAGGGCGTAGCGCTCGTATTTCTTGCCGGTGACCACGCCGAGCGTGGCGCCGGCTTCCGGCTGGCGAACGTAAGCGAGGTGGTAATTGAGCGACAGGATGTCCTGGGTGCCGGGCAGGATAGGCCGCACCTGACCGTCCCGCGACAGCAGGACCTGCGGCGACGACCAGTCGAAATCGGCATTCTCGTTGGCATCCTTGCCATTTTTCCGGCTCAGGTAGTGCTCGGGCTGCAGACCGCCGGCCACCAGGCGGCCGCGGCTTTCGTTCTCGAAGCGGACGTTCTTGAACAGGGCGGCCAGACCGCTGGTTTCGGTCACGCCGTACAGCCGGTAGTGGCCATCCTCGGTGAATTCCCAACGGTGCTCGGCCCAGCCGATCTGGAAACCCCGGGTTCCCATCATGATGGCGAAGCGGATGACGCCGTGGGCCGGGAGCAGAGGCTTCACCGCCTCCTGCGGCCGGCCGGCCGGCTCCGCCTTGGGCTCGTCTACCGGCTCTGCGACCTCCGGCACGGCCGGTTCCGCCGCGACGGCCGGCGCAGCCGGACTGGGCTGGGCCCGGGCCAGCGGCGCCGGCTTTGCCTTGGTCCGCGGCTTGGCTGGCGGTTTGGATTCCGTCTTGCTGTCGGCCGGCAGTTTGGCAGCAGGCAGCTCGATCTGCCCGCTACTGCAAACTACCAAAATGCACAATAAGAGGCTTGGTGATCATAT
>DATGXM010000409.1:0-2336 GCA_035298985.1 Azonexus sp.
AGGGCGTTCCGGCGATGAGCCGGCGGTTCCACCAAGCCCTGGCCGCCGGCGATGGGGCTCTGGTCCCTCTGCTCAGGCCGCAGGCGAATGGCCGTTATGCCCTGTTCTGCCTGCTCTGCGAGCGGGTCCTGACGGTGAATACGACGGCAGCGGGTGGTAACGCCTCACTGCTCGCCCAGGCCGAATGAGTGGGGGGAAGCAATCGGCGCTTATCCCCGTTTGTACTGGGTAAGTCTGTGGATAAACTCTTGGTTGTTCGGCCAAGTCATTGAGCAGAAGAGGGTTTTACTCATCTGCCCAAAATTTGGGCAAATCCGGGCGGGTGGAAATAAACGATCTTTATCCCCGTTTTGACGGGGTAAGTCTGTGGATAAGCTCGGGACAGATTGTCCAAGTCGCTGAGCCGGAAAGGAAATCCGGCGCTGCCTAAAAAACAGGCAGGGCTCAGTGCTGCTTCCTGGCCTGGCGTTTCCGGCGCTTGGCGGAATGCAACTGGGTCTCGATCAACTCGGCGGGCAGCGGTTTGGAGAACAGGTAGCCCTGCAGGAAGTCGCAGTTCAGCGAGGCCAGGGTTTCCTGCTGGGCGGCGGTCTCGACGCCTTCGGCGACGACTTTCATGCGCAGGCTGTGGGCCAGCGCAGTGATGCCCTTGACGATGGCCACGGCGTCCTGGTCCTGCGGGATGTCCTGGATGAAAGAGCGGTCAATTTTCAGGATGTTGGCCGGCAGGTGTTTCAGATAGGACAGCGAGGAATAGCCGGTCCCGAAATCGTCGATCGAGATGTGGATGCCCATGCTGCGCAATTCCCGCAGCAGGTCGATGCTTTCGGCGGCGCGCGCCATCATGACGCTTTCGGTGATTTCCAGGACCAGCGATGTGGCGGGCAGGCCGCTCTCGTTCAGGGCGCTGAAAACGATGTTGCGCAGGTCGGGCTGTTCCAGTTGCTTGGAGGACAGATTGATCGCCACGTACAGATCGGCGATGCCGTTGTCCAGCCAGGTCTTGGCCTGCAGGCAGGCGCTGCGCAGGACGCGCTCGCCGAGCGGCAGGATGAGGCCGGTTTCTTCGGCAATCGGAATGAAATCGGCCGGCGACACCACGCCGCGTTCCGGATGCAGCCAGCGGACCAGCGCCTCGACGCCGGTGATCTTGCTACTGCCCGTTTCGACCACCGGTTGATAGAAGACGGTGATTTCGTCACGTTCCAGCGCCCGCCGCAGGTCGTTTTCCATCTTCAGGCGATCGGAGAGGGCGGATTCCATGGCCGCTTCGTAATAGCAGAAACCGCTGCCGCTGCTCTTGGCGCGATACATCGCGGTATCGGCATGGCGCAGCAGGCGGTTGATGTCCGGGCCGTCCTGCGGGTAGAGCGCGATGCCGACGCTGGCGGTGACGACGATTTCCTGGCCGTCGATGACCAGCGGCGCCGAGACGGTGCGGCAGATGTTCTGCGCGACGCTGGCGGCGACGCCGGAATTGGGCAGATCGTCGAGCAGCACGGTAAATTCGTCGCCGCCCAGGCGGGCGACGCAGTCGTCGGCGCGCACGCAGCCCTTGAGGCGTTGGGCCATGGTGGCCAGCAATTTGTCGCCGACCTCGTGGCCGAGGGTGTCGTTGATGAACTTGAAGCGGTCGAGGTCGAGGAACAGGATGCCCAGCATGCCGTTGTGGGCCGCCGCCTGCTCGATGGCCCGGGTCAGATGATCCATGAACAGCAGGCGGTTGGGCAGGCCGGTCAGCGTGTCGTTGTAGGCGAGGTGGCGGACGTGGCGCTCGGCGCGGGTGGCGTCGATGATGCGGCGCACCCGCTGATTGACCACCGACAGGTGGATGGGCTTGGGGATGAAATCGCTGGCCCCGGCTTCGAAGGCGCGTTCGATCGACTGCCGGTCTTCGAGCGCAGTGATCATCAGGATGGGGATGTCCTTCCAGCGCGGATGGCGCTTCAATGCTGCGCAGGCGTCGAAACCGTCCATCACCGGCATCAGCGCGTCCATCAGGATGGCGTCGGCGGTGTTGTCTTCCAGCCAGTCGAGCACTTCGCTGCCGTCGCCCGCTTCCGCCACGCGGAAACCGCTGCGGTACAAGGCGTGGCGCAGGGCCGAACGGGTGCTGCGGTCGTCATCGACGACCAGCACGACGGGTGCGTCCTCGCGCAGTTTCGGCAAGATCGGCGACGGTTCGTCCAGCTCCGCCATCAGGGCGGGTTCGATGACGGCGAATTCAGTGCGCAGGCGCAGCAGCAGTTCGCTGGCTTCGCTCAGCACGCCGGCCTCGGCCTGCACTTCCATCTCGCGGGCGACGCCGGCCATGGCCACGGCGCCGAGGTTGCTGG
>DATGXM010000410.1:0-5992 GCA_035298985.1 Azonexus sp.
TCCGCTTCGACCTGCCGCGCAAGGGCTGAATCCGGCCGGATCAGTCGGCATTCGGCTTGAAGAACTTGATCGGCTTGGCCGCCGGAAAGCGCGGCACAGGGATGGCCTTGCGCCGCCGTTCGCGTATCCGCCAGCCGAGCAGCAAGGCAACAGCGACCGAATACCCAAGCGGCCACAGCAAGGCCGTGGCCTTGACCAGCCAGAAGTAGTGGATGCAGGCCAGGATGCTGATCAGGTAGATGCTGCGGTGCAATTCCTGCCATTTGCGGCCGCCCAGCTGGCGGATGGCCCATTGGTTCGAGGTCGCCGCCAGCGGAATCAGTAGCAGGAAGGCAGCGAAGCCCACCGTGACGAAGGGGCGCTTGACGATGTCCCGCGCGATGTCGATGATATCGAAGGCATGGTCGAAGCCGATGAAGGACAGGAAGTGCAGGACGGCGTAGAAAAAGCAGAACAGTCCTAGCATGCGGCGCAGCCGGATCAGCCAGTGCCATTCGGTCATCGTGCGCAGAGGCGTGACGCACAGCGTGACGAGCAGCAGGTTGAAGGTCCAGGTGCCGGTCCACCGCTGCACGAATTCGACCGGATTGGGGCCGAAGTCGTCGGTGTAGGCCGCCCACAACAGGCGGGCAAAAGGCAGTAGGCAGAGCAGAAAAAGGGCAGCCTTGATCTGGCTCAGCTGCCGGGCATCGGGGGTGTGAGTCATGTCAGAAGTATTTGCGCAGGTCCATGCCGGCATAGAGCCCGGCGACCTGTTCGCCATAGCCATTGAACGGTAGCGTCTTGCGCTTCAGGAATTCGCCGAGGCGGCGTTCGTGGCTCTGGCTCCAGCGCTTGTGCGGGACATCCGGATTGACGTTGGAGTAGAAGCCGTACTCGTCGGGGCCGGCCTTGGTCCACGCGGTTGCCGGTTGTTTCTCGACGAAACGGATGCGGACGATCGATTTCGCTCCCTTGAAGCCGTATTTCCACGGCACGACCAGACGCAGCGGGGCGCCGTTCTGCTTGGGCATCACTTCCCCGTACATGCCGATCGCCAGGATGGTCAGCGGATGCCTGGCTTCGTCCAGGCGCAAGCCTTCGACGTAGGGCCAGTCGAGCAGCGGGATGCGGACATAGGGCATCTGCTCCGGGTCGGCCAGCGTCCAGAACTCGACGAATTTCGCATTGCCGGTCGGTTCGACGCGCTTGAGCAGTTCGCTGAACGGAAAGCCGACCCAGGGAATGATCGCGCTCCAGCCTTCGACGCAGCGCATGCGGTAGATGCGTTCTTCCAGCGGTGCCCATTTCAGGATGTCTTCGATGGCGAAGGTCTTGGGCGTCTTCAACTCGCCATCGACGGTCACAGTCCATGGTCGGGTGCGCAGCCGGTGGGCATTTTTGCCCGGACTGTCCTTGTCGGGGCCGAATTCGTAGAAATTGCCGTAGGTGGTGACCGACTTGAACGGCGTCGGTTTTTCCTCGAGCAGGGAGTAGGGGCTGGCGAGCAGCTTGCCCAGCGAGACGCCGGATGGCTCGGCAGCCGCAGCATTACGGGCGGTGACGCCAAGGGCGCCGGTTCCCGCGGCGAGCAGCATGCCTTGGATGAAAGTGCGCCGGCTGGCGTAGACGGCGGGGTCGGTGATCGAAGAGGCGGGTATGTCGTCGGGGCGACGAATCAGCATGGCAACTTCCGGGAGATGTTTACCGATTGGTCGGTATCGGGGCGGAGTACGTACGAATATTTCCTGCCCCGATAGGACCGTCGCCGTGTCCGTCGGTTCAGTTGGCCAGTGAGGCGTACAACTGTTCGATATCTTCCTTCGCTTCTGTGATCAGGTCGGCGTAGCGTTCGCGGTCGGCTTGCCGGGATTCCTCTTCGGCGACGGAGAGCGGCGGGCTGGGCAGCCAGCTCATGTCGTCGTCGGCCAGCAGGTTGGCGAAATAGAGGGCATCGCGCACCGTGCACGGCGTCTCGACATGGCGCAGGTGGTCGTGGTCGCGAATGGCGTCGGTAATCTGCTCCGGCATGCCGAGGATGTGCAGCAGGCTTTCGCCTATGCTTTCGTGCCAGCCGGCCAGCAGTTCGACCATGGCGGTCTGGTCGTCGCGGTATTCCGGGTATTCGGCCGCCCGGTAAAGCAGGTAAAAAATACCGATGTTGTGCACCAACCCGGCCAGCATGGCTTCATCCGGATTGATGCGACCCAGGCGCCGGGCCAGCACGCGGGCAATGGCGGCGACGTGGATGGAGTGTTCCCAGGCGGCATGGGAAATACGGTCGTAGGCGGACAGGTTGCGCGACTTGAGCATCTGCTCCATGGCGACGGCCAGCGAGGTGGTGCGCACCACTTCGAAACCGAGCCGGGCGACGGCCGTCTGCAGGTCGGTAATCGTTGAACCCGACGGGTTGTAGGCCACCGAATTGGCCAGCCGCAACAGTTTGCTGGAAATCAGTGGTTCGGCGCTGATCGCCCGGACCACCAGCTGCAGGTCGGCCAGCGGGTCGCGCAGCGTATTGCGGACCAGCATGGCCGCATCCAGGCAGGTCGGGAAATTGACATCGCCCGACAGGTCGCGGGCGATGTCTTCGAGGATGCGGAAATGTAAGCTTTCGGCAGCCATGTCAGCCGGCGATGTAGCGTTCCAGCTGGTCGATCAGGAAGCGCTGGTCGCTGATGGTTTCCTTGACCAGGTCGCCGATGGAAATCATGCCGATGACGCCGCCGTCCTCGGCCAGAACCGGCAGGTGACGGAAGCGTTTTTCGGTCATCAGGGCCATACATTCGTCCATGGTCGTGGTCGGGGTGACGTAGGCCACGCGATCGCTCATGATTTCGCGGACCAGTGTTTCCTTTGAACTCTTGCCGTGCAAAATGATTTTGCGGGCGTAGTCGCGTTCGGAAAAGATGCCGACCAGTTGCTCGCCATCAAGGACGAGGAGGGCGCCGACATCGTGCTGGGCCATCACCGTCAGCGCATGGTAGACCGTATCCTGAGGCGCGACCACCGCCAGCGGGCGGGTGCGGGAAGCGAGGAGTTGCTTGAGCGTTTTCATTGATCTTGTCTCCTGGTCCGAGGTGGGGAAGGAGTAGTCAGTCTATGCCGCTCGGCTTCCGCTGCCAAGCGGCATAAAAGGGCATAAAAGCAAAAAGGCAGCCGAGGCTGCCTTTTTCGGGGTACGGCCAGTCTGTTAGCGCAGGCCGGCGGCGTATTCGGCAACCGCCTTGATTTCAACGTCGGACAGCTTGGCAGCGATCATGCGCATCATCTTTTCCGGATCGTTGGCGCGTTCTTCGGTACGGAAGGACTTCAGCTGGGCTTCGGTGTATTCCGGGTACTGGCCAGCCAAACGCGGGAACTGGGCGGGCAGGCCGGCACCGGCCGGGCCGTGGCAGCCGGCACAGGCCGGGATGCCCTTCTTGGCATCGCCTGCGCGCCACAGCTTCTGGCCGAGCGCGATCTGCTTTTCGTCCTTGGCGGCTGCCGGCTTCATCTTCTGGCTGGCGAACCAGGCAGCGACGTTCTTCATGTCTTCGTCGGACAGCGGAGCGGCCATGCCACCCATGATCGGGTTGTTACGGGCAGCCGGCTTGCCGTCGGCGGCCTTGAAGTTCTTGAGCTGCTTGTAGATGTATTCTTCGACTTGCCCGGCCAGGTTCGGATTGGCGGAAACAGCACTGTTGCCATCGGCACCATGGCAGGCGACACAGACGGTTTCGGCGATGACCTTGCCCTTGGCAGGGTCTGCCTTGGCGTGGGCTTCTTCGGAAGCGTGGGTGATGAAACTGGTGGCAAGAAGAATTGCCATTGCCGCGGTACGAATCATTATCGAACTCCTAATGCGCGTTTACGGGCGCTTTGGCCGGAACGGAAGTTACAAACCTGTTATTCTATATCACTTCCCCCCTCTCCTTGGCGGGTCTTCCGAGTTTTTTATGCCTTTGTTCCAGAACGCGGTCTTTTTGACGACCGTCGCCAACCTCCGTGATTTGCCCCAGGATTCAGTCCGCGAAGTCGCTTTCGCCGGTCGTTCCAATGCCGGAAAATCCTCCGCTATCAATACCCTGGCCGGGCGTGTCCGGCTGGCTTATGTCAGCAAGACGCCGGGCCGCACCCAACACCTGAACTATTTCACCTTGGCGGAAGGCAAGTATTTCGTCGACCTGCCTGGCTACGGCTTCGCCAAGGCGCCGGAAGCGATCCGTTCGCAGTGGGAGGGCCTGATCGGACCCTATCTCAGCAAGCGCGACCAGTTGGTCGGGCTGGTGGTCATTATGGATTCGCGCCGGCCATTTACCGATCTCGACGTGCGCTTGATCGACTGGTTCCGGCCGACCGGCCGGCCCATCCACATTCTCCTGTCGAAGGCCGACAAGCTGAGCCGCCAGGAACAGACCAAGGTTCTGCGCTCGGTGAAAGCGGAAATCGCGACCTGGGGCGAGGCCGACCTGTACTCGGTGCAGCTGTTTTCCAGTCTCAAGAAGACCGGCGTCGAAGAGGCAGAGCAGGTATTGGCTGGCTGGCTGGATATCGAAATCAAGGCCAAAGAAAACAAAGGGCCCCCGGATAAGGGGGGTCCGGGGGCCAAAATGCCCTAACGTAGTCAAGGCACCCGCTCAGGGAGGTGAAGCGGGAGACAGCGCGTGCCATCTGCGTACTGTGACGCGGGTCAAGGCGATAAGTTCCATGGTGTCTGAAAATTTGTTATCTGAAGGTAGAGGTTGCAATATGGCAGTAGTGACAGGCGGTTTTCCCGGGACCCGGATGCGTCGGATGCGGCGCGATGATTTTTCGCGGCGCTTGATGCGCGAATCGGTGCTGACGGCGAATGACTTCATCTACCCGGTGTTCGTGCTCGAAGGCGAAGGGCGGGTCGAGAAGGTGGCCTCGATGCCCGGCGTCGAGCGCCAGTCGCTGGACGTGCTGCTGAATACCGCCGAACGGGCCGCCAAGCTGGGGATTCCGGCACTGGCGCTGTTTCCGGTGGTCGATACATCGCTGAAGTCGCTCGGTGCCGAGGAAGCCTACAACCCGGAAGGCCTGGTGCCACGCGTGATCCAGGCATTGAAGCGCGAATTTCCCGATCTCGGCGTGATCACCGACGTCGCGCTGGATCCCTACACCAGCCACGGCCAGGATGGCCTGATCGACGCCAGCGGCTACGTCCTGAACGACGAAACCCTCGACGTGCTGGCTAAACAGGCCTTGTGCCACGCCGAGGCCGGTGCAGACGTGGTCGCGCCGTCCGACATGATGGACGGCCGCATCGGACGGATTCGTGCCGATCTGGAAGCTGCTGGCCAGATCTATACCCGCATCCTGGCCTATTCGGCCAAGTACGCTTCCAGCTTCTACGGCCCGTTCCGTGACGCTGTCGGTTCGGCCGGCAATCTCGGCAAGGGCAACAAATACACCTACCAGATGGACCCGGCCAATACCGATGAGGCATTGCGCGAAGTGGCGCTCGACCTCGAGGAAGGGGCGGACATGGTCATGGTCAAGCCCGGCATGCCCTATCTGGACATCGTTCGCCGCGTGAAAGACGAGTTCAAGGTGCCGACCTATGCCTACCAGGTAAGTGGCGAATACGCGATGCTCAAGGCCGCTGCGCAGAACGGCTGGCTGAACGAAGAGGCCTGCGTGCTGGAAAGCTTGCTCGCCTTCAAGCGGGCAGGCGCCGACGGCATCCTAACCTATTTCGCGCTGGATGCAGCCGAATACCTGAAGAAGTGAAGCTGCTTACTGGTCGTTGGCAAAGTTAGAGAGGGCGCTGCGGCGCCCTCTGTTTTTGCTAAAAACTAATGACTAACTACTAACATCTGCTCTCAGCCGCCTGGCGCGCCGGATTGCGACAGGCAGGCGAAATAGAGCATTGGCCATTGCTGCGGCCATTGGGTCAGCGGCTCGCGCGTAAAGCCGCTGCGCGCGTATTGTTCCCAGCGGCCGACGACATAGCAGCGCAGCAGGTTGGCCAGGGCACCGAAGTCGGCGTCGGGCTTCAGGTTTTCCT
>DATGXM010000411.1:0-6543 GCA_035298985.1 Azonexus sp.
GAGCCGCAGCCTGCTGCTACGGAAAAGCCGGTAAAAGGTCCGGCTCCCGTTGATACCGATGTGCCGCTCAAGGCTGAAGGCACTCTTCGCATCAACAAGGCCGCGCTTGACCGCGAAGCCGGCGACAAGCCTGCGCGCAAGCCGTTGCGCGGCGGTCCGCCGCGTGTTCGCCAGACCTTGCAGGAAAAACAGGAAGCCGAGGCGAAAGCCAAGGCTGTTCGCGCAGCGCGCAGCGAAAAAGCGCGTGACGATGTGCGCTCGAAGCCTCCGGGCAAGCCGCATCGCGACGCCCGCACGGCGCCGCGGGATGGGGCGAAACCATCCGGGCGTTCAGCTGAGCGCATGAACGAGAATCCGTGGGCCAAGGCCGCCGAGCGCAAGCCGGCAGCCCGGACTGCGCCGCGTCCGGCGGCTGAAGACCCGTGGAAGTCGCATCGGACAGCACCGGCCGAAGCACCTAAAACCCCTAAAGCGCCGGAGGCTCCCAAGGGGCCGCCGCCGGAAGGCGTTCGCCTGTCCAAGGTGATGTCCGAGCGCGGCCTGTGTTCGCGCCGCGAAGCAGACCTGTGGATCGAGCGGGGCTGGGTCTTCGTCAATGGCGAGCCGGTCAGCGAACTCGGTTCGCGCATCGATCCGGCGGCCGAGATTTCGATTTCGAAGGAAGCGCAGAAGGATCAGGCCAAACAGGTCACCATCCTGCTCCACAAGCCGGTCGGCTATGTTTCCGGGCAGCCGGAGCCGGGCTGCATTCCGGCGGTGACCTTGATTACGCCGGAAGCCCAGGTCGTGCAGTCGGGCGACCCGGAATTCAAGCCGTGGATGTTGCGCGGCCTGGCGCCGGCCGGCCGTCTCGACGTCGATTCGACCGGTTTGCTGGTGCTGACCAGCGACGGCCGGGTGGCGAAGAAACTGATCGGCGAGGATAGCGATGCCGAGAAGGAATACCTGGTTCGCGTTTCCGGCGAGATGATCGAGGGCGGACTCGATCTGCTGCGGCACGGCCTGGAACTCGACGGTAAGCCGTTGAAGCAGGCCTGGGTCAAGCAGTTGAACGAGGACCAGCTGCACTTCATCCTGAAGGAAGGCAAGAAGCGCCAGATTCGCCGCATGTGCGAACTGGTCGGCCTCAAGGTGATCGGCCTGAAGCGGGTGCGCATCGGGCGCATCCGTCTCGGCGATTTGCCGCTGGGGCAGTGGCGCTTCCTGCGCGCCGACGAGGCTTTTTGACGCGGGCCGGTTTTCCGGCGTGCTCGTAAGACAAAAACGCCGGCTCCGAGCCGGCGTTTTGCTTGAGTGCTTGCCTGGAGCGAATCAGACCGTCCCGGTGGGCTTGGCGGCGCGGACCGGCGGCATCATCAGGCATTCGCCGTCGATCACGGTCTTGCCGCCGACGGTACACACCGTGTCGAGGATCACGCGGTTCTTTTCGACATTGACGTCGCGCACGGTGACGGTGGCGGTGACAGTGTCGCCCGGCTTGACCGGGGCCTTGAACTTGAGCGTCTGCGACAGGTAGATGGTGCCGGGGCCGGGCAGCTTGTTGGCCAGGGTGGCGGAGATGAAGCCAGCCGACAGCATGCCGTGGGCGATGCGCGTGCCGAACATCGTGCCCTTGCAGTATTCCTCGTCGAGGTGGGCCGGGTTGACGTCGGTCGAAATGCCGGCGAACAGGATGATGTCGGCTTCGGTGACGGTCTTCGAGGTGCTGGCGGACATGCCGGGATGCAGCTGATCGATGTGATAGGTCATGCTGGACTCCTTGCTCTTATCAGTTGGGAAAAATGCACTCTACCATACCGATGCGTATGGATGAATAGGCGGTCATTCGGCGCGCAGTGCTTCGACCGGATCGAGCCGCGCGGCACGGCGGGCGGGCAGCACGCCGGCGAGCAGGCCGATGGCGACGGCCAGCCCTTCGGCAAGCAGGACAAAGGTGAGCGGCGTATGCACCGGCAGGTCGGGCAGCAGCAGGTGGATGAGCTGTGCCAGCCCGAAGCCGATGAGCAGACCCAGCAGGCCGCCGATGGCCGATAGTGCGATGGCCTCGCCAAGAAACAGCAGCAGGATGGTCCGCCGCGGGGCGCCGAGGGCGACCAGCAGGCCGATTTCACCGGTCCGTTCGCTGACCGCGATGGTCATGATGGTGACGATGCCGACCCCGCCGACGAGCAGGGAAATGCCGCCCAGTGCGCCGACGGCCATGGTCAGCACATTGAGAATGTTGGAGAGCGTCGCCAGCATCTCCTCCTGGGTGACGATGGTGAAGTCTTCGTGGCCGTGGCGGCTGATCATGCGTTCGCGCGCCGCGTCGGCGACCACTTTCGACGAAATGCCTTCTTCGGTGGCCAGGTCGATTTCGTTAAGCCCTTCGCGATTGAAGATTTCCAGTGCCCGCGCTGCCGGAATGAAGGCGGTGTCGTCGAGGTCGATGCCAAGGAATTGCCCCTTGGGGTCGAGGATGCCGATCACCCGGAACTGGTCGGGGCCGATGCGCAGCCGTGTACCGAGGGCGTTTTCCGCGCCATAAAGTTCTTCCTTCAGCTTGGGACCGAGGACGACGAGGGCACGCGCACTGTCCGCGTCGTCGCTCGGCAGGAACTGGCCGACGCGAACCTTGCCCTTGAAGACTTCGAGCATCTGCGGCCCGACGCCATAGACCGAGGTCCGCCGCAAACGGCCATTGGCGCCGACCTCGGCGTTGCCCCAGGTGCTGGGGGTGGCGGAAACGACGTGGGGCAGGCCGGCCAGTGCCTTGGCATCGTCTAGGGAGAGCGGGCGGGCGCTGGTCGGCAGGCCGGACGGTGCGCCGCCGGTCTTGGTCTTGCCCGGGTGGATGCCGACGACGTTGGTGCCGAACTGGCTGAATTCGGCCAGCACGAAACGGTGTATGCCTTCGCCGATCGAGGTGAGCAGGATCACTGCCGCGATGCCGACGGCGATGCCGAGCAGGGTCAGGAAGCTGCGCAGGCGCTGGGCGGTGACGGCGCGCAGGGCAAGCTGGAAGGCATCGGACCAGAGCATGGATGGGCGGTATGGCGGGAGGTGCTGGACGAGACTGCGGCCAGGCGGGTGTCGGCGATCAAATTCCGGAAGCGGTTGGGCAATGATATGCGCAACACGCTAT
Organism: Azonexus sp.; assembly: GCA_035298985.1. Classification (GTDB taxonomy): domain Bacteria; phylum Pseudomonadota; class Gammaproteobacteria; order Burkholderiales; family Rhodocyclaceae; genus Azonexus. The sequence goes on from DATGXM010000411.1 coordinate 3,125, forward strand.
CCGAGCGAACCAAGCAAAACGATGACAATCTAAATATCACGTCTTTTGCCGGGAGGAACAGTCCGTGCGCCTGCCTTTTGTCATGGCTTCCATCGCCTTGGGCGTGATGGTGTCTTTCGCGGCCCGTACCGAGCCGGTGCCCACGGTTAAAAAGCGGGCCGCCGTCAACATTCAGGTCGATAACCAAGGCTGGGGATCGGTCGATACCGGCCAGATCGAACGCGTTCTGCATTCGGTGGCCGACCTGTTGCTCGATCAGCAGCCCGACCGGGCGCCCATCACGGTCCGCGTCAGCCATACCGATTCGAACCCGGTGGCGCTCTATGACCGGGGACCGAACGGGGAATACCTGATCAGGCTGCATGCCGATCAGGCACGCTGGCATCTCTACGTTTACGAATTTGCCCACGAGTTCTGCCATGTCTTGTCTAACTACGGCCATGCGGGCGGCGAAGTGTCGCGGCAGAACCAGTGGTTCGAAGAAACGATATGCGAAACGGCTTCGCTCTACGCCCTCGAGACCCTGGCGACTGAATGGTCCGTGGCACCGCCGGAACCCGAATTGGCCAGCCATGCCAAGGACTTGCGGCGTTTCTTCCGCTTCCTGATCGCCGAGCGCCATCGGTCGCTGCCGGAAAACACCGAGTTGCGCGAATGGCTGCAGGAGCGCCAGGCTCAGCTGCGGGCCGACCCCTATCGGCGGGATCAAAACGATCTGGTTGCCAAGACGGTACTGCCACTGTTCTTTGCCGATTCCAAAAGCTGGGAAGCGATCAGCTATCTGAATCTGCATCCCGATGATCCGTCGGCCAGCCTGGACGACTTCATGCGCCACTGGCATTCCAATGCACCGGAGCGCGACCGCCCGTTTATCGCCAAGCTGTCCGCATTGTTGCTGCACAAGGACGTGATATCGGCGCCGACCACGCAGGTGGCTGCTTCGCCGGTCAGCCCGGGCGGAACCTGAATGGGAGCGGCCCAGGAACCCGCCTCGTGGCACACGGCCGCTAATGCTTCATCAAGGCCTGCACCGGGTCGAGTCGGGCCGCCCGGCGCGCCGGCATGACGCCGAACAGCAGGCCGGTGGTCAGTGCCGTGCCCAGGCCGGCGATGACTGCCCAGTCCGGCGGGTAGGCCGGGAAGACCGGGAAGAACTGGCGCAGGGCGAAGGCGCCGAGTTGGCCGAGTAAATAACCGAGCAGGGCGCCGAGCGCCGACAACATCGCCGCTTCGGTCAGGAAAGCCAGCCGGATGGTGGCTGCCGAGGCGCCGAGCGCCTTGAGCAGTCCGATTTCCCCGGTGCGCTGGGTGACGGCGACGAGCATGACGTTCATGACCAGGATGCCGGCAACGGCCAGGCTGATCGCGGCGATGCCAGCGACACCGAGGGTCAGTGCGCCGAGCAGTTTGTCGAAGGTGGCCAGCACGGCGTCCTGGGTGATCACCGTGACGTCCTCTTCGCCGCGGTGACGCTGCTTGAGCAGCTCCAGGGCTTGCGTCTTGGCGGCGGGGATCGCTTCGCGGCTGTTGGCCTCGATCAGGATGCGGAACAGGGTGTTGGAATTGAACATCGCCTGCGCCAGCGATACCGGCACGATGACCAGTTCGTCGGTGTTTATGCCCAAACCCTGGCCGACCGGCTTGAGGACGCCGATGACGCGCAGGCGGCGGTCGCCGACGCGGACCAGCTGGCCGACCGCCGGGCCGCTCCCGAATATTTCCTGGCGCAGCGTGGCGCCGATGATGGCGACCGAAGATCCCCGGTTCCAATCCTCTTCCGGTAGCGGGCTGCCTTGCAGCAGTTCGAAATTGCGGATGGGGATGAATTCGGCGGTCGAACCGGCGACCATGGCTTCGCGCAGCTTGCCGCCGTAGGCGATTTCCGAGGTGCCGACGGCGAGCGGGGCGACGCGCCGCACGCTGGGCAGGCGGCGCAGGCTGCCGGCGTCGTCGATGGAGAGGTCGCGCGGCGTCGAGGTGATGGCGTTGGCCGGGTTGAACCCGCCAGTGCCGGAGCGGCCGGGCAGCACGATGACCAGATTGCTGCCCAGCGACGAGAACTGGCCGATGACATAACGCCTCGCTCCATCGCCCAGCGCGGTCAGGATGACGACGGCGGCGACGCCGATCGACATGGCAAGTACCGACAAGGCCGTGCGCATCGGGTAGCCGGTGGCGGCATCGCGGGCGAAGCGCAGGGTGTCAGCCAGGCGCATCGGCGTGGAGCACCGCTTGGGCGCTGTCGTGCTTCAGGCGGCCGTCTTCCATGACCAGCTGGCGGCCGGCGCGGGCGCCCAGCGCCGGGTCGTGGGTGACGACGACCAGGGTGACCCCTTGGGTGTTCAGCGCTTCGAGCAGGCGCACCACCTCGTCGCCGGTGTGGCGGTCGAGGTTGCCGGTCGGCTCGTCGGCGAGGAGGAGGGCGGGGCGCATGATGGTGGCGCGGGCGATGGCGACGCGCTGGCGCTGGCCGCCGGAGAGTTGGTCCGGCTTGTGGTCGGCGCGGTTTTCCAGGCCGAAGTCCTTGAGCGCCTGGGCGACGCGCCGCTTGCGTTCGGCCGGGGAGATGCCGGCCAGGGTCATCGGCAGGGCGATGTTTTCGGCTGCGCTGAGGCGAGGTACCAGGTGGAAACTCTGAAAGACGAAGCCGATGCGGGTGCTGCGCACGGTCGCCTGTTCTTCGGGCGACAGCGTGGTGACGTCGCGCCCCTCTAGCCGGTAGCTGCCGGCATTGGGGCGGTCGAGCAGGCCGAGCAGGTTGAGCAGCGTCGATTTTCCCGAACCGGACGGGCCCATCACGGCGACATACTGGCCGGCGGCGATCTGCAGGTTCAGGCCGCTCAGCGCATTGACCGTGGTGTCGCCGAGCTGGAAGCGCCGCTCGATGCCGGAAAGTTCGATCAGCGCCATGCGCCTACTTCGCCTTGGTCGGCGTTTTCTCGTCCGGCGTCACCTTGGCGCCGGCCTTGACCCCTTCCTTGTCGAGCGAGGTGACGATGCGTTCGCCGGCCTGCAGACCCTCGACCACCTCGGTATATTCCCAGTTGGCCAGCCCGGTCTTGATCCGCCGCTCTTCCAGCTTGCCGCTGTCGGCGTTGTAGATCAGCACACGGCCGCCTTCCTGGATGGCGGCGGTCGGCACGCGCAGCACCTGGTCGCGGCCGGCGAGGATGACCTCGACGTCGGCGCTGTAGCCGACGAGCAGCTTGCCGGTGGCTTCCGGTTGCTCGAAATCGACTTCGATGTCCACCGTGCGCGCCTGCTTTTCGACGGCCGACACGTAGGGGGCGACGCGCCGCACCTTGCCGGGCAGGGTCTTGCCGGGCAGGGCGTCGAGGGTGATGCGCACGGCCTGGCCGACCTGGATCTTCGGGGCATCGACCTCGTCCATCGGCGCCTTGACGTAGAGGCAGGAGTCG
>DATGXM010000412.1:0-4838 GCA_035298985.1 Azonexus sp.
GAGTGGGCCGTCCCGAACCTGTCGCATGCCGCGCTGCGTCCGCTGGCCGGGCCGCTGGCGCATGCCGTCTATGGCCATCCGAGCGAAGCGCTGTCGCTGATCGCCATTACCGGCACCAACGGCAAGACCACCATCAGCCAATGCCTGGCCCGCGCCTATCCCAGGCCCTGCGCCATCATCGGCACGCTGGGCGCCGGTTTCCCGGACGCGATGACCGAAACCGGCTTCACGACGCCGGAAGCGACCACGTTGATGCGCTATCTGGCCGAGTTCCGCGGTCAGCACGCCGCCGCCTGCGCCTTGGAAGCGAGTTCGATCGGCATCGAGGAAGGCCGCATGAACGGCGCCCGCGTCGATGTCGCGGTATTCACCAATTTCACGCGCGACCACCTGGATTACCACGGCAGCATGGAAGCCTATGCCGCGGCCAAGGAAAAGCTGTTCCACTGGCCGCGCCTGCGCACCGCCATCGTCAATGTGGACGACGAATTCGGCCGCCAGCTGATGCGCGACACCTCGGCGATGCGCGTTCTCGGCTACAGCATCGGCGAAGCGCGCCGCGATTTCCATGCCGTCGTGCGCGCCGAGGAGCTGGTCGACACCCCGTTCGGCCAGCGCTTCAACCTGGTGCTGCCCAATGGCCGGGCCGTGGTCGACACCGGGCTGGTCGGCCGCTACAACGTCTCCAACCTGCTGGCGATTGCCGCCGTGCTGTTCGACGCCGGCCTGCCGGCGGCCGACGTGGCGCTGCGCCTGTCGGAACTGACGCCGCCGCCGGGACGCATGGAGCGTGTCGGCGGCAACGGCGAACCGCTGGTCGTCATCGACTATGCGCACACCCCGGATGCCCTGGAAAACGCCCTGGTCGCCCTGCGCGACGTGGCAAGGCCGCGCGGCGGCCGCCTCAGCGTGGTCTTCGGCTGCGGCGGCGACCGGGACCGCGGCAAGCGTCCGCAGATGGGCGCCGTCGCCGAGCGTTGCGCCGACCGCGTGCTGGTCACCAGCGACAACCCGCGCAGTGAGGACCCGCAGGCCATCATCGCCGAAATCGTCGCCGGCATGACGCAGGCCGAGACGGTGGTCGACCGTGCCGCGGCGATCCGCCAGGCGGTGCTCGCGGCCGATGCGCGGGACGTGATCCTGCTCGCCGGCAAGGGGCACGAGCCGTATCAGGACATGGGCGGCGTCCGCTTGCCTTTCTCCGATGTCGAACAAGCGGCGGCCGCCTTGGCCTTGCGCCGCACCAAAGTGGAGGACGCGGCATGAACTGGCTGCTGTCGCAAGTCGCAAACGCCGTGCAAGGGCGTCAGTTGGGGGCCGATGTGGCGCTCACCGGCATCTCGACCGATACCCGGGCCATCGCCCCGGGGGCCTTGTTCATTGCCCTGGCCGGCGAGCGTTTCGATGCGCACGACTTCCTGGCCCAGGCTCTGGCCGGTGGCGCCGCCGCCGTGCTGGTGTCGGATGAGAGCAAGGTGCCGGCCGGCGCTTCGGCGGTAGTGGTGGCCGATACGCGCCTCGCCCTGGGCCGTCTGGCTGCCGCCTGGCGCGCCCAGTTCAGCCTGCCGGTCATCGCCGTTACCGGCTCCAACGGCAAGACGACGACCAAGGAAATGATCGCCGCCATCCTGAAGGCAGCTTTCGGAGCGGCCGTGCTGTCCACCCGCGGCAACCTGAACAACGATATCGGCCTGCCGCTGACCCTGCTCGGCCTGAGCGCTTCGCATCGCGCTGCGGTCATCGAGATGGGCATGAACCATCCGGGCGAAATCGCTTATCTGGCGCCCATCGGTGCGCCGACCGTGGCGCTGGTTACCAACGCCCAGCGTGCCCACCTCGAAGGCATGGGCGATCTGGACGAAGTGGCGCGCGAGAAGGGTTCCATCTTCAACGGGCTGCCGGCCGACGGTGTCGCCGTGATCAACGCCGACGATGCCTACGCTGCCGCCTGGCGCGGCATGGCCGGCGGGCGTCCGGTGCGGACCTTCGCCATCGACGGTCCCGCCGATGTGGCCGGCGTCGTGCATCTGCATGGTTTGGAAACCGTCATCGAACTGCAGGCTCCGGAAGGCGCCGCCACCGTGAAGCTGCGCATCCCCGGTCGGCATAACGCCCGCAATGCGGTGGCCGCCGCCGCTGCCTGCCTGGCGGCCGGTGTCGGGCTGGCTGCCGTGGTCGAAGGGCTGGAAGCCTTCTCAGGGGTCAAGGGGCGCCTGCAGCGGCGCGCCGGCAAGCAGGGCGCCGAGATTCTCGACGATACCTACAACGCCAACCCGGATTCGGTACGCGCCGGCATCGACGTGCTGGCTTCGACCATCGGCCGCAAGCTGCTGGTGCTCGGCGACATGGGCGAAATCGGCGAAGCCAGCGGCCAGTACCACGACGAGATCGGCGGCTATGCCAAGAGCCAGGGCATCGACCGCCTGTTCGCGCTGGGCGATACGTCGCAACTGGCCGTGCGCAACTTCGGCGAAGGCGCCCGCCACTACTGCAATGTCGACAAGCTGATCGCCGCCGTCGACAAGGAATTGGGTCCCGATACCACCGTGCTGGTGAAGGGCTCGCGCTTCATGAAAATGGAACGGGTGGCCGACGCGCTGGCAGCACCCGTCGTTCCCGAGGAGAAAAACTGATGCTTCTCGCATTGGCCCAATGGCTCGCCCAGGACGTTCGCTTCTTCAACGTCTTCAACTACATCACGCTGCGCGCCGTGCTGGCGGCGATGACGGCACTGCTCATCTCGCTGGCCGCCGGACCGCGCGTCATCCGCTGGCTGGCCGCCAAGAAGATCGGCCAGGCGGTGCGTACCGACGGGCCGCAGACCCACCTCGTCAAATCCGGGACGCCGACCATGGGCGGCGTGCTGATCCTGATCGCCATCGGCATCACCACTCTGCTGTGGGGCGACCTGACCAACAAGTACGTGTGGACGGTGCTGGTCGTCACCCTCGGCTACGGCATCGTCGGCTGGTACGACGACTGGAAGAAGGTGGTCTATCGTGACCCGAACGGACTGGCCAGCCGCTGGAAATTCTTCTGGCAGTCGGTGCTCGGCATCGGCGCCGCGCTGTTCATCGCCTTTTCGGCCAAGAGCCCGGCGCAGACCGAACTGATCATCCCCTTCATCAAGACGGTCAGTTATCCGCTCGGCGTCGTCGGCTTCATCACGCTGACCTATTTCGTCATCGTCGGCACCAGCAATGCGGTGAATCTGACCGACGGCCTGGACGGCCTGGCCATCATGCCGACCGTGATGATCGCCTCGGCCTTCGCGCTGATCGCCTACGTCACCGGTCACGCCGTGTATGCCAAGTACCTGCTCATCCCCTACGTGCCGGGTGCCGGTGAGCTGTGCATCCTGCTCGGCGCCATCGCCGGGGCGGGGCTGGGTTTCCTGTGGTTCAACGCCTATCCAGCCGAAGTGTTCATGGGCGACGTCGGCGCGCTGGCGCTCGGCGCGGCGCTCGGCACCATCGCCGTCATCGTCCGCCAGGAAATCGTGCTGCTCATCATGGGTGGCGTCTTCGTCATCGAAACGCTGTCGGTGATGCTGCAGGTCAGCTACTTCAAATACACCAAGAAGAAGTACGGCGAGGGCCGGCGCATCCTGCGCATGGCGCCGCTGCACCACCACTTCGAACAAACCGGCTGGAAGGAGACGCAGGTCGTTGTCCGCTTCTGGATCATCACCATCATGCTCGTGCTGATCGGGCTCTCGACTCTGAAGCTGCGTTAAGAACATGGAACTCAAGGGCAAACGCGTTCTGGTGGTCGGACTCGGCGAGTCCGGGCTGGCGATGGCCAAGTGGCTGCATCGCCAGGGCGCGTTCGTCCGCGTGGCCGATTCGCGCAGCAACCCGCCCAACGTCGAGGCCCTGCAGCAGGTGGCGCCGGGTGCCGAATTGCTGGCCGGGCCGTTCGCCAGCCAGCCGTTTGCCGAGGCCGACCTGGTCGCCCTGTCGCCGGGCGTGCCCAAGGCGACGCCGGAAATCGCCGCCGTCGCCGACAAGCTGGTCTCCGAGATCGAACTCTTCGCCGCCGGTGTGCGCGAGCAGGTGCCGGGTTCGCAGATCATCGCCATCACCGGCAGCAACGGCAAGACGACGACCACGGCTTTGACAGCCCACCTGCTCAACGGTGCCGGCGTGCCGGCCATCGCCTGCGGCAACATCTCGCCGTCGGCGCTCGATGCCTTGATGGATGCGCAGGATGGCGCGAAGTTGGGTAAACCGCTGCCGGAAGTCTGGGTGGTCGAACTGTCCAGCTTCCAGCTCGAAACGACGCATCACCTGAAGGCCGCGGCCGCCACCGTCCTCAACGTGTCGGAAGATCACCTTGACCGTTACGAAGGCAGCCTGGCCAACTACGCTGCCGCCAAGTCGCGTGTCTTCCAGGGCAAGGGCGCGATGATCCTCAATCGCGACGACGACTGGTCGATGGGCAACGGCCGCTGTGGCCGCAAGATGATCACCTTCGGCCTCAATCCGGCCCCGCGCGGCGTCGATTACGGTTTCGCCGACGGCGCGATCCTGCGCGGCAAGGAAACGCTGGTGGCACTGGCCGATCTCAAGCTGTCCGGCCTGCATAACGTCGCCAACGTCATGGCTGCCCTGGCGCTGTGCGAGGCGGTCGGCGTCGCGCCGGAACGCCTGATCGCTCCGCTCAAGAGCTTCGCCGGCTTGCCGCATCGCGTCGAAACCGTGGCCGAAATCGACGGCGTGCTCTACGTCGACGATTCCAAGGGTACCAATGTCGGCGCCACGCTGGCCGCCATCGAAGGCATGGGCCGCCAGGTCGCCATCGTGCTCGGCGGCGACGGCAAGGGGCAGGATTTCTCG
>DATGXM010000413.1:0-2009 GCA_035298985.1 Azonexus sp.
ACCTGCCGCGCTTTGCCCGCTTGTATGCCGACGGCCGCCTGCCGCTGGACCTGCTGCTCGACCAGCGCTATCCGCTGGAGGCGATCAACGAGGCCCTGGACGACCTGGAGGCCCGCCGCATCACGCGCGCCCTGATCGAGATTTCCCCGCCATGAGCCAGCCCGTCGATCTGGCGGCCATCCGCCGGCTGTGCCCGCCCGGCCAGCGTCTGGTCCTGGTCACCGGCATCTTCAACATCCTGCATCCGGGGCACCTGCGCCTGCTGCGCTACGCCGCCGAATGCGGCGAATGCCTGGTCGTCGGCGTGCTCAGCGACCGCCTGGCGCCGCACGCCTATCTCAACGAAGGCGACCGCCTGGAGGCCGTCAATGCGGTGAACTGGGTCGATACCGCCTTCCTCCTCGATGCGCCGCCGGAAGAAGCCATACTCGCCCTGCGCCCCGACATCGTGGTCAAGGGCAAGGAGCACGACCAGCAGGACAATCCGGAAAAGCACGTGCTCGACAGCTACGGCGGCCGCCTGCTCTTCGGTTCCGGCGACACGACCTTTTCCTCACTCAATCTGCTGCGCGAGGAAGCCCGCCAGCCGGCCATGGCCGGCATCCGGGTGCCGGTCGATTACCAGAACCGTCACCGCTGCCTGCGCGAGGACATCGTGCCGGTCATGGAAGCGATGACCCGGCTGCGGGTTGCCGTCATCGGCGACACCATCGTCGACGAATACATCAGCTGCGATCCCCTGGGCATGTCCCAGGAAGACCCGACCATCGTCGTCACCCCCATCCTGACCGAGACCTTCATCGGCGGCGCCGCCATCGTCGCCGCCCACGCCCGCGGCCTCGGCGCGCAGGCGGTCCATTACTTCTCGGTCACCGGCGGCGACGAAATGCGTAGCCGGGTGGAACAAACCCTGGACGACTACGGCGTCACGGCCACCCTGGTCGCCGACAGCAGCCGGCCGACCACGCTGAAACAGCGCTTCCGCGCCGGGCAAAAGACGCTGCTGCGGGTCAATCACCTGCGCCAGCACAAGATCACGCCGGAAATCCAGGACACGCTCTACGACGGTATCGCCGCCATTGCCGGCGAGCTCGACCTGCTCATCTTCTCGGATTTCAGCTATGGCGCGCTGCCGCAGCCGCTGATCGACCGCATCGTCGAACTGTGCCGCTCGCGCGGCATCGACATGGCCGCCGACAGCCAGTGTTCGTCGCAGATGGGCGATATCGGCCGCTTCCGCGGCATGACGCTGATCACGCCCACCGAGCGGGAAGCCCGCATCGCCCTGAACAATTTCGAGGACGGCCTGGTCATCCTGGCCGACCGCCTGCGCCAGGAAACCGCCGCCCGCCATGTCCTGATCACCCTCGGCGCCGAAGGCACCCTGGTCTATAGCGGCCCCGGCAACCCGTGGATCACCGACCGCCTGTCGGCCATGAACACCGCCCCCAAGGATGTCGCCGGCGCCGGCGACAGCCTGCTCGTCGCCTCGGCGATGGCCCTCCAGTGCGGGGCGAGCATCTGGCAGGCGGCCTTCGTCGGTTCGGTGGCCGCCGCTTGCCAGGTCAGCCGCCTGGGCAACGTGCCGCTGGCCGCCAGCGACATCATCAATGAGCTGCAGGCCAGAAACGACGCCTGCTGACCTTTCATGCGCGCCCTTCTACTCGCTGCCGGCACCGGCACCCGCCTCGCCCCGCTGACCCACGCCCTGCCCAAGTGCCTGGCGCCGATCAACGGCGTGCCGCTCCTCGCCTACTGGCTAGAGGCACTGAGCGCCTGCGGCATCGAACGCTTCCTGATCAACACCCACTACCGGGCGGAACAGGTGCAGGATTTCGTCCGCCGTTCGCCGTGGGCGGAACGCATCGATCTGATCCACGAAAGCGAATTGCAGGGCACCGGCGGCACCCTGCACGCCACCCGCGACTGGTGGCAGGACGACGACCTGCTGCTGGTGCACGCCGACAACCTCTGCCACTGCGACTTTGCGGCCTTCATCGCGGCCCACC
>DATGXM010000414.1:0-3940 GCA_035298985.1 Azonexus sp.
GCTGCTTGCGACTCACCGGTCAGCAGCGAGTCGTCGGTATGCAGTTCGCGCTGGTGCAGCAGGCGCAGGTCGGCCGGGATGCGGTCGCCAGCTGCCAGCATGACGATGTCGCCGGGGACCAGTCCGGCGGCGTCGATTTGCCGGCGGTGGCCGCCGCGGCGAACGGTGACCGGCGTTGCCACGCTGCGCGCCAGCGCGGCGAGCGCCCCTTCGGCCTTGGCTTCCTGCCAGTAGCCGATGACGGCATTGATCAGCACCACGCCGAGGATGACGCTGGCGTCGACCATTTCGCCGAGTCCGGCGGTGATAGCCACGGCGGCGATCAGCACGATGACCAGCGGCTGAGCCAGCTGTCTCGCAAAGCGGCGCCAAGCCGGTTTGCCCGGCCGCTCGGTCAGCTGGTTGGGGCCATGGCTTGCCAGCCGGCGAGCCGCCTCCTCGTCGGACAGGCCATCCCGGTTGTCGACGGCCAGTTGCCGGGTGGCGGATTCCGCGGTGTGGGCATGCCAGGCGGTTTGAGGCGAGGCAGGCGCTGTCGAATCAGGGGCTGGCATCGATGTCTTCGTCCACGCGGGCCTCGCGAACACGGGTCGCGGCTTAAGTTCGTCGGGTGGTCAGCAGCAGGAAAGGCAGGGTCAGGAAGGGCCATGCCGTGGCGACCAGGCGGGTCAGGCCGTTGAAATTGAGGAAGTGACCCTGCCGCCAGGTAGCCAGCGCCGCCGCCGAATACGGGTTGGGCGGCGCCAGATTGACCAGTACCGCGCCGGCCATCAGCGACAGGGCGGCGATCATCAGGCGCGGTGTCGCAGGCAGCGCGATGGCGACGGCCAGGATGGCCATCCCGACCAGCAGGCCGAGGCGGGAACCGGGCGTCAGCCAGGCGAGCGCATCGGACGGACTGACCAGGATGGCGGCCGCCAACGTCGCCACGGTCAGGCTGAGGAGCAGGAAGAGCGGCACTATGGCGTAGGCGACGAGCAGCCGGATGCACAGCATGCGGACGATCAGCCCGACGGCTACCGCATTGAAGGCGGTGATGCTGGCTTCGATCATCACGAAGCTCTCGGCGGCAAAGGGCATGGCGCCGGTCAGGCCGAACATCTGGCGCAGGTCGCCGGCGCCGAAAAGCAGGGTTTCCGGCGACAGCGGCACGAGCAGCCACAGGCCGAGCAGGGTCAGGCCGAGTTCGGCATGCGGGATGGGGGCGATCAGCCGGTGTTCGAGCGCCACGATGCGGGCAAAGACGCGCGGTCCGACTGCTGTGGCCCACAGCGCGCCGGCGAGGCCGCCCAACGTATTGCAGGCGAGATCAAGGTTGGACGGCACGCGCGACGGCAGCCAGGTTTGCAGGGTTTCCAGGCCGAAGCTGACGCCGCCGGCGAGCAGCGTCGCGACGAGCATGGCCGTATAGCGCCCCGGCAGGCGGCTCAGGGCCAGGGTCAGGAAGAAGCCGAGCGGCAGATAGACCGCGACATTGACCGCCAGGTCGAAAACGGTCCAGTACCGCGGCCAACCGCCCTCGAGGAAAGCGAAGGGCGAAACGCCGGTATCCCGCCAGCCGGTGAAGGGATGCAGGCTGCCATAGACCACCAGCCCGCACCAGGCGAGGGCCAGATAGCTGGCGAAGCGGAGGGGGCCGAGGCCGCGATGGGACATGCCCTGATTTTAGGGGCTATCGGCCGGGCCGTCAGCTGTGTTATCCGCGCCTTTCGTCTGGTAGCCGGGCGCGGATAACGCAGCGCTTAGTGATGATGCGGACGTTCGGTCGCGTGATGGGTTTCCGCCGCGGCCCGGTGGTGCAGCGCCTCATGGATATCTTCAGTCGGCAGTTTGTGCCCTATCCATTGCGGCAGCAGCGAGCCGGCCAGCATACCGACCATGCTGACGCCAAGGCCGATCAATTGCGGCGGGACCAGGCTGGCTTCGCCGATCAGCGTTTCGACCAGCAGCCACGAAGCCAGGCCGCCGAAGATGGCGGCCAGTGCACCCTGCGTCGTGGCCCGTTGCCAGAAGGCGCCAAAGAACAGTGGCACGAAGGCGCCGGCCAGCGTCACCTTGTAGGCGTTTTCCACCATCTTGAAAATACTGGCGTTGGAATACAGCGCGAAACCGAGCACCACGGCCGCAAAGCAGACGATGGAGGCGCGCATGACCTTAAGGAACTGATGGTCGCCCATGTGCGGGAAGAAGCCGCGCACGATGTTTTCCGAAAAGGCGACCGACGGTGCCAGCAACGTCGCCGACGAACAGCTCATGATCGCCGACAGCACGGCGCCAAAGAAGATGGCCTGGGCGAAAACAGGGGTGTGCTGCAGGACCAGGGTTGGCAGCACCAGTTGCGAGTCGGTTTCGAGCAGGCCCTTGAACAGGCCGGGGTCGATCAGCGTGGCCGAATAGGCGATGAACATCGGCACGAAGGTGAAGCAGAAATAGATCGAGGCGCCGAGGATGGAGCCCCACAGCGCGATTTTCTGGGTCTTGGCCGAGGTGATGCGCTGGAAGACGTCCTGCTGCGGGATGGAGCCGAGCATCATGGTGACCCAGGCGCCAAGGAAGGTCAGCCATTTCCACGGATCGGCCTGCGGGAAGAAATCCAGCTTGCCGGCCGCCGAGGCGTGCTGGACCACCGTCTCTACGCCGCCGGCGGGCACCGCGACGACGCTGGCGATGTACAGCATGCCGCCCATGATGACGCCCATCTGCACGAAATCGAGGATAGCCACCGACAGCATGCCGCCGAAGGTGGTGTAGGTCAGCACGATGGCGGCACCGAGGACCATGCCGGCCGTCTGGCTGACGAAATCGTTGGTCACGACGTTGAAGACCAGGCCGAGCGCCTTGATCTGGGCCGACACCCAGCCGAGATACGAAGCAACGATGCACAGCGTGGTCAGGATTTCGACGCTGCGGTTGTAGCGCAGGCGGAAATAGTCGCCCAGGGTCAGGATGTTCAGCTTGTACAGTTTGCTGGCGAAAAAGAAGCCGGCGATGATCAGGCACATCGACGAGCCGAAGGGATCGGCGACGACGCCGCCCAGTCCTTCCTTGACGAAGGTGGCGGAAACCCCGAACACCGCTTCGGCGCCGAACCAGGTGGCGAATACGGTGGCGGTGACGACCGGCAGCGGCAGATGGCGGCCGGCGACGGCGAAGTCCTTGGCGCTATGCACGCGGGTCGCCGCATAGAGGCCGATGCCGATGGAAACGAGCAGATAGAGGACGACGAACCAGATCAGCATGGGCGCGCAGCCGACGGCTAAGGGGTTGAAATTGCGCGGATTATAAGGTTATTGCGCGCTTTTCGGCGTCAGAACGGCGGCTCGCTGTGAAAATCCATCCGCTCCCCGGTTGCCGGATGCATAAAGCCCAGATCCATCGCGTGCAGCAGCAGGCGATCGGCCATCTTTTCAGCCGGTCCGCCGTACAGATCGTCGCCGAGGATGGGGTGCTGCAGCGACATCATATGCACCCGCAACTGGTGCGAACGGCCGGTAACCGGTTCCAGCGCGACACGGGTGGTTTGCTTGTCGGTATCGCGGCTGAGCACCCGGAAGCGGGTCTGTGACGGGCGGCCCTCGTCGAAATCAACTTTTTGCCTTGGGCGGTTCGGCCAGTCGACGATCAGCGGCAGATCCACGCCGCCTTCGTCGTAGGGTAGCAGGCCGGCCAGCACCGCGCAGTAGAGCTTGTCCACCTGCCTGTCCTGGAACATTTTCGACAGCCGGCGGTGCATGTCCGCGCCGCGGGCGAAGACGAGCAGGCCCGAGGTCGACATGTCCAGCCGATGCACGGTCAGCGCATCCGGGTATTCCTGTTGCACGCGGCGGAGCAGGCAGTCGGCCTTGTGTTCGCCGCGTCCGGGCACCGACAGCAGGCCACAGGGCTTTTCGGCAATGATCAGGAAATCGTCGGCAAAAACGACCGGCGAAGCGCCGGGCGG
>DATGXM010000415.1:0-3571 GCA_035298985.1 Azonexus sp.
CTGATAACCAGCGCATTGCCCAGCTTGCCGACAAGCGGGGCGACGGCTTCCTTCATTTGCTGCGGCTTGACGGCCAGCACCAGGATATCGGGCGACGCCGGGGCGGTGTCGGCGCTGGCATGGCAATTGACGCCGTAGCTGGCGGCCAGCTTGGTGCGCGCTTCGGCGCCGGGGTCGATGACGTCGATGTCGGCGGCCGCGAAGCCCTGCTTGACCATGCCGCCGATCAGGGCGTTGGCCATGTTGCCGCCGCCGAGGAATACGATTTTCATGCGTAGTTTCTTTCACCAAAAATGGCCGTGCCGATGCGGACGATGGTCGCACCTTCGGCCACGGCTGCTTCAAGATCGTGGGACATGCCCATGGACAGCGTATCGAGCGGCAGGCCGGCGGCGCGGATCTGCTCGCTCAGTTCGCGCAGTTGCCGGAAAGGCAGGCGCTGGGCGAGCGGGTCGTCGACCGGCTCGGGGATGGCCATCAGGCCTCGCAACTGCAGGCCGGGCAGGGCCGCCACGGCGCGGCACAAGGCCAGTGCTTCGCCGGGTGCGCAACCGCTCTTGCTCGCCTCGCCGGAAACATTGACCTGCACGCAGACCTGCAGCGGCGACAGGTAGGCCGGCCGCTGCGCCGACAGCCGCTCGGCGACCTTCAAGCGGTCGATGGAATGCACCCAGTCGAAATGCTCGGCGACCGGCTTGGTCTTGTTGCTCTGCAGCGGGCCGATGAAGTGCCATTCCAGATGGCGCCCGGAAATGGCGGCAATCTTGTCGATGCCTTCCTGCACGTAGTTCTCGCCGAAGGCACGTTGCCCGGCCTCGGCAGCATCGACTACGCAGGAAAGCGGCCAGGTCTTGCTGACGGCGAGCAGGCGGACCGATTCCGGCGAGCGGCCGGCAGCCGCTGCTGCTTGGGAAATCCGGGCCTGCACGGCTTGCAGGTTGTCGGCGATTGCGCTCATAATCCTTTTGGAATTTTCAACAATTCAAGTATATCGCGCGCCGAGGACGATCCGCATGGACATCACCGAACTGTTGGCCTTCAGTGTCAAGAACAAGGCCTCCGACCTCCACCTGTCGTCCGGCCTGCCGCCGATGATCCGCGTCCATGGCGACGTCCGCCGCATCAACCTGCCGGCCATGGAGCACAAGGACGTGCACGGCATGGTGTACGACATCATGAACGACGGCCAGCGCAAGGTGTATGAGGAGACGCTGGAGTGCGACTTCTCGTTCGAAATTCCCAATCTGGCGCGTTTCCGCGTCAATGCCTTCAACCAGCAGCGCGGCGCCGGCGCCGTCTTCCGGACCATTCCGTCCAAGGTGCTTACCCTGGAAGAGTTGAACGCCCCGAAGATTTTCAAGGAAATTTCCGAATACCCGCGCGGCATCGTGCTGGTCACCGGGCCGACCGGTTCCGGCAAGTCGACGACGCTGGCCGGCATGGTTAACCACATCAACGAAAACGAGTACGGCCACATCCTGACCGTCGAGGACCCGATCGAATTCGTGCATGAGGCCAAGAAGTGCCTGATCAACCAGCGCGAGGTCGGGCCGCACACCCTGTCCTTCGCCAACGCCCTGCGCTCGGCGCTGCGCGAGGACCCGGACGTCATCCTGGTCGGCGAAATGCGCGACCTGGAAACCATCCGCCTGGCGCTGACCGCGGCCGAAACCGGCCACCTGGTGTTCGGCACCCTGCACACTTCGTCGGCGGCCAAGACGGTGGACCGCATCGTGGACGTCTTCCCGGCGGCGGAAAAGGAAATGGTCCGTTCGATGCTGTCCGAATCGCTGCGCGCCGTCATCTCGCAGACCCTGCTCAAGACCAAGGACGGCAGCGGCCGGGTCGCGGCGCATGAAATCATGATCGGCACCCCGGCCATCCGCAACCTGATCCGCGAGAACAAGGTCGCCCAGATGTATTCGGCGATCCAGACCGGCCAGAACTTCGGCATGCAGACCCTCGATCAGAACCTGATCGACCTGGTGCGGCGCAACGTGGTGTCCAGCGCCGAGGCGCGCTTCAAGGCGGCCAACAAGGATGCCTTCCCGGCTTGATCCGGGGACTGACAGAACAGACGAAGGGAAAGTATGGAACGCGATCAGGCAATGAAATTCATGCACGATCTTCTGCGCCTGATGGCGCAGAAGAAAGGCTCCGACCTCTTCATCACGGCCGGTTTTCCGCCCGCCATCAAGATCGACGGCAAGATCACCCCGGTGTCGAACCAGGTGTTGACCTCGCAGCACACGGCGGAACTGGCGCGTTCGATCATGAACGACCGGCAGGCAGCCGAGTTCGAGGCGACCCGGGAATGTAACTTCGCCATTTCGCCGCAGGGCATCGGCCGCTTCCGGGTCAATGCGCTGGTCCAGCAGGGGCGGGTCGGCGTCGTCTGCCGGACGATCAACATGACCATTCCGACCCTCGATGAACTGCAATTGCCGCCGGTCCTCAAGGACCTGGCGATGACCAAACGCGGCCTGATCATCTTCGTCGGCGGTACCGGCACCGGCAAGACCACCTCGCTGGCCGCGCTGGTCGATTACCGCAACGAGAACTCGTACGGCCACATCATCACCATCGAGGACCCGATCGAATACGTGCACGAGCACAAGAACTGCATCGTCACGCAGCGCGAGGTCGGCGTCGATACCGACGACTGGGGCCCGGCGCTGAAGAACACGCTGCGCCAGGCGCCGGACGTCATCCTGATGGGCGAAATCCGCGACCGCGACACCATGGACTACGCCATCGCGTTCGCCGAAACCGGCCATCTGGCGCTGGCGACGCTGCACGCCAACAGCGCCAACCAGGCCATCGACCGCATCATCAACTTCTTCCCGGAAGAGCGCCGCCAGCAACTGCTCATGGACCTGTCGCTGAACCTGCGCGCCATGGTCTCGCAGCGCCTGATCCCCAAGAAGGACGGCCGGGGGCGCATCGCCGCCATCGAAGTGATGCTCAACTCGCCGCTAATCTCCGACCTGATCTTCAAGGGCGAGGTGCACGAGATCAAGGAGATCATGAAGAAATCGCGCGAACTCGGCATGCAGACCTTCGACCAGGCGCTGTTCGACCTCTACGAGGCTGGCAAGATCACCTACGAGGACGCCCTGCGCAACGCCGACTCGCTGAACGACCTGCGCCTGCAGATCAAGCTGCACGGCAAGGAGTCGAAGGACCGCGACCTGACCACCGGCATCGGCCACCTCGATATCGTTTGATTCTGCGAAGGAGAACGCCATGCGCCGCTGGCTGAAACCGCTTCTCGTCCTGGTTCTCGGTCTGGCGGCCTGCCTGGCTCAAGCCGGGGCGCTCGATGCCATCTCGACGGGCGACGCCTCGGCTGGCGTCAAGGAAGCCCTGAGCAAGGGTGCCGACTATGCGGTTGCGTCGCTCGGCAGGAATGGTGGCTTCCTGGGGAACGACAAGGTGAAGATTCCGCTGCCCGGCTACCTGCAGAAGGCCGATTCGGCGCTGCGCATGTTCGGCCTCGGCAAGCAGGCGGACCAGTTGGTCGAGACCATGAACCACGCCGCCGAGAATGCGGTGGCGGCGGCCAAGCCGG
>DATGXM010000416.1:0-8666 GCA_035298985.1 Azonexus sp.
GACCGGTCGCTTGGCCAGCAAACCATGCCGCTGGAGCGCCAGCCCGGCGCCTACCCGGAGCATGCGCGCTTCTCGCTCGGCCCCGTGTTGTTCGTCACGCTCAACCTGCCGGGCGGCAACAATAACTGGGGCATGACTGGCGAGCCGCGGCCAGAGTTCCTGACCCGCAACCCGGTCGTCCTGGCCTGGCTGAAGGATGGTTTCGCCCTGGCCCGCCGCGACAAAAAATCGGCCATCGTCCTGCTCTTCCAGGCCGACCCGAATTTCTCACACTTGGCGCAGGGCTTCCCGCACCGTGGCTATCGGGAATTTCTCGATGTCCTGCGCGAGGAAACCCTAAACTTTCCAGGACAGGTCGTTGCCGTGCATGGCGACACCCATATCAGCCGCGTGGATCAGCCGCTGCGTGATCGCAGCGGTCGCCCGATCCAGAATTTCGTCCGGGTCGAGACTTTCGGCTACCCGATCATGGGCTGGACGGAAGGCATCATCGACGGCGATGCGACGAACCCGCTGCGCTTCGCAACCCATCCCTGGCCGCAACCGGTCCTGCCATAAAAAAACCCGCCGCAGCGGGTTTTTCCTGATCGAGCGTCAATCCGCTCAGTGGCAGGTTTCGCCGTCGTCGTCCGGGTTGTGCACGTGGCCGTGCTCGACCTCTTCCTCGCTGGCCGGGCGAATCGCTGTCACCGTGCAGGTGAAAACCAGGGCCATGCCGGCGAGCGGATGATTGCCGTCGAGAACCACCTTGTCGTCGGCAATATCGGTCACCCGGTAGATCACGAAATCGTCTTCGCCACCATCTTCCGGCCCGCCTTCAAACTGCATGCCGACCTGGAGTTCCTTCGGGAAATCCTTGCGCGGCTCGATCTGGACCATTTCGGCGTCATATTCGCCGAAAGCCTCGTCCGGTTGCAGCTTGATCTGCACCGACTCGCCGATCTTCTTGCCCTGCAGCGCTTCCTCGATTTTCGGGAAAATATCGTCGTAACCGCCATGCAGGTAAACCAACGGCTCGCGGCCCTCGTCGACCACCTCCCCATCCGGATCCTTGACGTGGTAGTCGAGCGTAATGACGGTATTCTTGGCAACCTGCATGTTCATTCTGTGGAATTCCTAGTATTGATGGGCTTTTCGGCGATTCTGCGCTCCGGCGGAAAACTTTTGCCAAATCGCTAATCTGCACTAAGGGATCAATTCTAACACCCCACCCCAATGCTCACGAATTCAGCTCTTTGACGAGGCGCAAAACCTCAAGGGCATGTCCCTTGTAATTGACGTTGTAGAGCGCGTGGCGGATCGTTCCCGCACCATCGATGACGAAGGTCGAACGGCAGACGCCGAATTTCTTGTGACCGTCCACTTCCTTGGACTGCCAGACGCCGTATTGCTTGCAGACGACCCCCTCGGTATCCGACAGCAGTTCGATGCCAATACCTTCCTTGTCGCGGAATTCGGCGTGTTTCAGGCAGTCGTCGCGGCTGATGCCGAGCAGGACGCAGTTGTGACGCAGAAAATCCTCTTCATGATCCGAGAAATCGGTGACCTCTTTCGTGCAACACGGCGTGCCGTCCTTCGGATAGAAGAAAATCACGATGTGTTTGCCCTGGAAGCGGGCCAGATCGATGGTCTCCATGTCGGCATCCGGCAACGAAAACACCGGCGCTTTTTCGCCAACCTTTAGCAGCATATTGTTCTCCTTGAACGCTCTGCGCGGGGGACTGCTTGGAGCGATTCTAGCGGAGGGAAATACGGGTGACTACACCGTCCGACCGAGTTTGGAGATTTATTTTCCGGGAACTTTTTCCGGGATCTGGACGAAGGTTTCGTCCTGTTTGACCATGCCCAGTTCGAAGCGGGCACGTTCCTCGATGGCGTCGTAACCTTGTTTCAGGTCACGGACTTCGGCATCGAGACCCGCATTCCGGATTTCCAGTTTGCGGGTGACTTCCTTTTGCTGCTGCAACTGACGGTCGTATTCCCACACCTTCAGCCAGCCCCCCTTACCCACCCATAGGGGGTACTGGAGCAGGCCGAGGGCTGCGAGAAGGCCGACCGTCAGCCAACGCATGCGCGATTAACGCAGGTTGTAGAAGGTTTCGCGGCCCGGGTAGGAAGCGGTATCGCCCAGGTCTTCTTCGATGCGGATCAGCTGGTTGTACTTGGCGATACGGTCGGAACGCGACAGCGAACCGGTCTTGATCTGGCCGGCGTTGAGACCGACGGCGATGTCGGCGATGGTGCTGTCTTCGGTTTCACCGGAGCGGTGCGAGATCACGGCGGTGTAGCCAGCGCGCTTGGCCATTTCGACGGCAGCAAAGGTTTCGGACAGGGTGCCGATCTGGTTGATCTTGATCAGGATCGAATTACCGATGCCCTTCTTGATGCCTTCCTTGAAGATCTTGGTGTTGGTCACGAAAACGTCGTCACCAACGATCTGCACCTTGTCGCCCAGGCGATCGGTCAGCAGCTTCCAGCCGTCCCAGTCGGCTTCGGACATGCCGTCTTCGATGGAAACGATCGGGAACTGGTCGGCCAGGTTGGCCAGGTAGTCGACGAATTGGGCCGAAGTCAGTTCCAGGCCTTCGCCAGCGAGCTTGTACTTGCCGTCCTTGTAGAACTCGGAAGCGGCGCAGTCGAGCGCCAGCAGCACGTCCTGGCCCGGCACGTAACCGGCCATTTCGATGGCTTCCATGATGATCTGCAGGGCTTCGGCGTGGCTGCCCAGGTTCGGCGCGAAGCCGCCTTCGTCGCCGACGGCGGTCGAGTGGCCCTTCTTGTTCAGCAGCTTCTTCAGCGCATGGAAGATTTCGGCGCCGCAACGGATAGCTTCGCGGATATTGGCGGCACCGACCGGCATCACCATGAATTCCTGGATGTCCAGACTGTTGTTGGCGTGCTCGCCACCGTTGATGATGTTCATCATCGGCACCGGCATCTGCATCGGGCTCATGCCGCCGAAGTAGCGGTAGAGCGGCAGGCCGGACTCTTCAGCGGCAGCCTTGGCGACGGCCATGGAAACGGCCAGGATGGCGTTGGCGCCGAGGCGGGACTTGTTGTCGGTGCCGTCGAGGTCGATCATGGTCTGGTCGATGAAGGCCTGTTCCTGGGCATCGAGGCCGATGATGGCTTCGGAGATCTCGGTGTTGATGTTCTCGACAGCCTGCATCACGCCCTTGCCGAGGTAACGGTTGCCATCGCCATCACGCAGTTCGATGGCTTCGCGGGTGCCGGTGGAGGCCCCGGACGGCACGGCAGCACGGCCCATGACGCCGGATTCGAGCAGAACGTCGGCTTCGACAGTAGGATTGCCGCGGGAATCCAGAATCTCGCGGGCAACAACATCAACGATAGAACTCATGTTTCTTCCTTATTTTCAAAAGGTTGAAAGAACAAATTAAACTTGGTTATCAACACCGGAAATGACCAGCATGTTCATTTCGGCAATCTGTTCGCGGACCTTGCGGGCCGCCTGATACTCGGTCGAATCGTAGAAGCGCTTGGCCTGCGCGACTGATTCGAACTCGACGACGATCATCCGCTCGGGCGGCGACCATTTTCCTTCGAGAATCTCGGAAGCGCCCCCACGAACCAGAAAACGACCGCCGTATTGTTCGACGGCGGCCGTAGACAGTTGGCGATATCGCGCGATGGCGTCGGTGTCATGCACTTTGACCTCGGCCACGATATAGCCCTTGGCCGACATTACTTCATTTCCTCGAACCCGGCCGACTTGACCGCCTTGTCGAGCGCCACCAGCGTGGAGAGCAGGCTTTCCATGCGATCCAGCGGCCAGCTGTTCGGGCCGTCTGACCACGCCTTTTCCGGACAAGGATGAGTTTCCATGAACAGGCCGGAAATACCTACCGCCACGGCGGCCCTCGCCAGCACCGGCACGAATTCGCGCTGCCCGCCGGAGGAGGTTCCCTGCCCACCCGGCAGTTGCACGGAATGTGTGGCATCGAACACCACCGGGCAGCCGCTTTCGCGCATGATCGCCAGGCTGCGCATGTCGGAGACGAGGTTGTTGTAGCCGAAGGAAGCACCGCGCTCGCAAACCATGATGTTGTCGGCGCCGTTATTCACTTCGCGGGCCTTGGCGACGACGTTCTTCATGTCGCCCGGCGCCAGGAACTGGCCCTTCTTGATATTCACCGGCTTGCCGCAGGAAGCCACCGCATGGATGAAATCGGTCTGCCGGCACAGGAAGGCCGGCGTCTGCAGCACATCGACGACGGCCGCCACCGAGGCGATCTGGTCGATGTCATGGACATCGGTCAGCACCGGCACGCCGATCTGGCGCTGCACTTCGGAAAAAATGCGCAGACCTTCATCGAGGCCCAGTCCGCGCACCGAGGTGCCGGAACTGCGATTGGCCTTGTCGTAGGAAGCCTTGAAGATGTAGTTGATACCCAGTCGGGCACAAACCTCCTTCATGTAGCCAGCCACATCCAGACAAAGCTGCTCTGACTCGGCAGTACAAGGCCCGGCAATCAGGAAAAAAGGCTGGTCAAGACCAGCCTCGAAACCGCAAAGTTTCATTATTTCTTGCCCAGTTTGTTGGCCAGCGCTGCCTTCACGTAGGACGTAAACAGCGGGTGACCTTGACGCGGGTTGGAGGTGAATTCCGGGTGGAACTGGCAGGCGACGAACCACGGATGGATCTCGGCCGGCAGTTCGACCATTTCGCACAGATCGGTACCCGGCGCACGGCCGGCAACGATCAGGCCCTTCTCTTCGAGCTGGGCGAGCAGCGTGTTGTTCACTTCGTAGCGATGACGATGACGCTCGGTAATTTCCGGTGCACCGTAAATCTGGCGGGCGAGCGAACCTTCCTTCAGCTTGCAGACCTGGGCGCCAAGGCGCATGGTGCCGCCGATGTCGCAATCCTCACTGCGCTTCTCGACCTTGCCGGAAGCATCCAGCCATTCGGTGATCAGGCCGATCACCGGATACGGCGTGTCCTGCACGAATTCGGTGGAATGGGCGGCTTCCATGCCGGCCACGTCGCGGGCGAATTCGACCACGGCCAGCTGCATGCCGAGACAGATACCGAGATAGGGCACCTTGTTCTCGCGGGCGTAGCGAATGGCGGCAATCTTGCCTTCCGTGCCGCGCCGGCCGAAACCGCCCGGAACGAGGATGGCGTCCAGATCTTCGAGAACGCCGGTGCCGTTCTTCTCGATATCTTCCGAATCGAGATAGACGATATTCACTTCGCTGCGGGTATGGATGCCGGCGTGCTTGATGGCTTCGATCAGCGACTTGTACGACTCGGTCAGATCGACATACTTGCCGACGAAGGCGATCTTCACCTGGTGCAGCGGGTGCTCGAGGGCGACGATCAGGTTTTCCCAGACCGTCAGGTCGGCCGCCTTGGCCAGGATATTGAGCTTGTGGCAGACGATCTCGTCGAGCATCTGTTCGTGCAGCATGCCCGGGATCTTGTAGATCGAATCGGCATCGAGACACTCGATGACGGCTTCCGGCATGACGTTGCAGAACAGCGCGATCTTGCGGCGTTCTTCTTCCGGCATGGAACGATCGGCGCGGCAAAGCAGGATGTCCGGCTGGATACCGATTTCGCGCAACTCCTTGACGGAATGCTGGGTCGGCTTGGTCTTCAGTTCGCCGGCGGTCGGGATGTAGGGCAGCAGCGTCAGGTGCATGTAGCAGACGTTGTTGCGACCTTCCTGGATGCCCATCTGGCGGATGGCTTCGAGGAAGGGCAGCGATTCGATGTCGCCGACCGTGCCGCCGACTTCGACGATGGCCACGTCGGCACCTTCGGCGCCGGCCTTGATCTTGCCCTTGATTTCGTCGGTGATGTGCGGAATGACCTGCACCGTCTTGCCGAGGTATTCGCCGCGGCGCTCCTTCTTGAGCACAGCGTCGTAAACCTGGCCGGTCGTGAAGTTGTTGCGCTTGGTCATCTTGGCGCTGGTGAAGCGCTCGTAATGCCCCAGATCGAGATCGGTCTCGGCGCCATCTTCGGTGACGAAAACCTCTCCGTGCTGGAAAGGGCTCATCGTGCCGGGGTCGACGTTGATGTACGGGTCGAGCTTGAGGTGAGTGACTTTGATGCCGCGGGATTCCAGAATGGCCCCGAGCGACGCGGCGGCGATGCCTTTGCCCAGAGAGGACACGACACCACCTGTAACGAAAACGTATTTGGTCATGGAAAGACAGGCTGCGGGAAAGCAGAATGATAGCCGATAAGGTCGAAAATCCCCAAGCGCGTCGACTTTGCACGGCATTCAGATCGAATAGCGGGTACGCGACCAAGCCCCTTCTCCCTTTGTTAAAATTCGCGCTGAATCCACCGCCAGAAGCCCACTTGAAGCAAGTTCTCGTCGTCAATTATTCGCAAACCGGCCAGCTTTCCGACATCGCCGCACAGCTGATTGCTCCCCTGCGCGATGCTGGCCATCAGGTGCATCTGGAAACCCTGGTTCCGGACACGCCCTACCCGTTTCCGTGGCCGATTGTCGATTTTGTCGACGCCATGCCCGAATGCGTGCAACTCGATGCGCCGCCGCTTCACCCGCTGAGCATCGCCGCCGACACCGACTTCGATCTGGTCATCCTGTGTTACCAGGTCTGGTTCCTGTCGCCCGCCTTGCCGATGACCGCCTTCCTGCACAGCGAGGCCGGCAAACGCCTGATCCGCGGCAAGCCGGTCGTTACCCTGGTCGCCTGCCGCAACATGTGGCTGTCGGCACAGGAAGCCATGCAGCGCCTGATAACTGAGTCCGGCGGCCGGCTGTGCGATCACCTCGCCTTTACCGATCGCGGCCATCCGCTGGCCACCTTCATCACCACCCCGCGCTGGGTGCTGACCGGCAAGCGCGACCGTTTTCTCGGCATGCCGCCGGCTGGCGTCGCGCCACAGGAAATCCGTGGCGCCAGCCGTTTCGGCCGCGCCCTGGCCGACGCCTTGGAGCGGAACGCCGAAAAATCCGGTCAGCCCATGCTCACCGGCTTGCGCGCGGTCACCGTCAATCCCCGGCTGGCGATCAGCGAACGCGCCGGCCGGCGCGCTTTCGGCGTCTGGTCGCGGCTGATCCGGGCCTGTGGCAAACGCGGCAGTTGGCAGCGCCGCCCGGCCCTGCTGGTGTTTTCCATTTATCTGATTGTGATGGTTTTGACGGTCGTTCCCACCAGCCTATTGTTACAATGGTTATTTTCCCCGCTGCTGAAATCGCGCCTGGAGGGGCTGCGCGCTCAGCTGGAACTGCCGAGCGGGTCCCAGGAATTCAATCTAGAAAAATATGACCAGTCGCGGTAGTGCTTACATCACCGGCACCTCTTCCTTTCTGCCCAACGCGCCGGTAGCCAACGACGATATCGAACAGGTGCTCGGCATGATCGGCGGTAAGCCGTCGCGCGCCCGGCGCATCGTGCTGCGCAACAACGGCATCCGGACGCGCCACTACGCCATCGATCCAGCGACCGGCGCGGCGACCCACACCAATGCCCAGCTCACGGCCGAAGCGGTCCGCGGTCTGGCCGGTGACGAGTACTCCGCATCGGCCATGGACTGCCTGGTCACCGGTACGTCGCGCCCCGACCAGCTGATGCCCAACCACGGCGTCATGGTGCATGGCGAACTGGGCACACCGCCCTGCGAAGTGGTGTCTACTGCCGGCATCTGCGTTTCCGGCATCACCGCGCTCAAATACGCCTGGATGGCCGTGCTTTCCGGCCAGGCGCGCAATGCCGTAGCCACCGGCTCCGAACTAGCTTCGCTCGGCCTGCATGCGCGCAACTTCGAAGCGGAGTCTGCGCACCGTATCGCCCAACTGGAAACCAACCCGGAAATCGCCTTCGAGAAGGACTTCCTGCGCTGGATGCTGTCCGACGGTGCCGGTGCTTTCCTGCTCCAGCCGGAACCGCGCCAACAAGGATTGTCGCTACGCATCGACTGGATCGACATCCTGTCGCAGGCCGACTCCATGGAAGCCTGCATGTACGCCGGTGCCGAAAAGCTGGCCGACGGCACGCTCAAAGGCTGGCAGCAGTATTCGCCGGAAGATTGGAACAGCCGGTCGATTTTCACCGTCAAGCAGGACGTCCGTCTGCTCAACGAAGCGGTCGCCTACCAGACCATCGGCAAGTCCCTCGAGAAGGCCAAGGCCCTGCGCCAACTCACGGCCGAAGCCGTCGACTGGTACCTGCCGCACATGTCTTCCGAGTACTTCCGCCAGCCCATGGCCGACTGCATGGCAGCCGCCGGGGTCAGCATTCCGCAGGACCGCTGGTTCACCAACCTGCACAGCAAGGGCAACACCGGCTCGGCGTCGATCTACATCATGGTCGACGAACTGCTGAAAAGCGGCCGCCTGAAAAACGGCGACACCCTGCTCTGCTTCGTTCCGGAAAGTGGCCGTTTCACCGGTTCGCTGATGCACCTGACGGCCGTCGACCATGCTGGATAGCGAAGTCCCGCAGGAAGGCAACAGCACCCTGGGCGGCCACCGCAAGGCGATGTATGCGCGCGGCGCCGACGGCAAGCTGCACATCGTCCAGTCGGCCGGCTGGGAAGTCGAGGAAATCGTCACCAAGCAGGCCGTCGACGACCTGCTGCGCCTGACCGAAGAAGCACGTCAGCGCGTGCTCTCCGGCCAGACTTCGCCGCTCGAATACCACATGTACCGGGTGCGCAT
>DATGXM010000417.1:0-1680 GCA_035298985.1 Azonexus sp.
ATCACCGGGTTAGGCTGGGCGGTCAAAGTGGGGGCCGATTATAACACCCGCACCCGGCCGCCCGATTTGCCCGGGATCAGAACAGGAAGGCCTGCTTCTCGGGCGCTGCCTTGGGTTGGTCGTCGGCGCCGAAGACGCGCATCTGGCGCGGCCGGAACCATACCGCCTGGCCGACCGCCAGTTGCAGGCTTTCATGCCGCTCGCGCGACAGCTCGACTTCGACGATTTCGCTGCCGTGCAGCAGCTCGACACGGACCACCGGCCCAATCGGATGTACGTGCTGGACGGTCGCCTGCATGCTGCCTTCGCTGGCCACGCGGGCGATGTCGATATCGTGCGGACGGACGAAGGCGGTGGCCCGCTCGGCCACTTCCTGACGCTCGACCTCGGCGTAGCAGCCCTGTTGCCGGCTGTGGAAGACATTCACGTTGCCGAGGAACTGGTACACGAAGGGCGAAGCCGGGCTGGAATAGACCTCGTCCGGCGAGCCGATCTGCTCGATCTTGCCGTGGTTCATGACCACCACGCGGTCGGCCACTTCCAGCGCCTCTTCCTGGTCGTGGGTGACGAAGACCGACGAGATGTGCATGTCGTCGTGCAGGCGGCGCAGCCAGCGGCGCAGTTCCTTGCGCACCTTGGTGTCGAGGGCGCCGAACGGTTCGTCGAGCAGCAGCACCTTGGGTTCGACCGCCAGCGCCCGGGCCAGCGCGATACGCTGGCGCTGGCCGCCGGACAGTTGCGACGGGTAGCGGTCGGCCAGCCAGTCGAGCTGGACCAGGCCGAGCAGTTCCATGACCCGGCGCTTGATGTCGGCGTCGGACGGCCGTTCCTTGCGCGGTTTGACGCGCAGCCCGAAGGCGACGTTCTCGAACACCGTCATGTGGCGGAACAGCGCGTAGTGCTGGAAGACAAAGCCGACATTGCGGTCACGGGCGTGCAGGTGGGTGGCCTCGGCGCCGGAGAACAGGATGTCCCCCTCATCGGCCGTTTCCATGCCGGCGATGATGCGCAGCAGGGTCGTCTTGCCGCAGCCGGAGGGGCCGAGCAGGGCGACCAGTTCGCCGGTCGGGATGTCGAGGTTGATGTTGTCGAGCGCGACGAAATTGCCGAAGCGCTTGGAGATGTTGCGGATTTCGATGCTCATGAGGTTTTCTCGGGGGCCAGTACGGTCGACAGCATTTCCGTCTCCTTCTTCATGCGCCATTCGACGACGGTCTTGGCGACCAGCGTGACCAGCGCCAGCAGGGCGAGGATGGAAGCCGCGGCAAAGGCGCCGATGGCGTTGTATTCGTTGTAGAGGATTTCGACATGCAGCGGCAGGGTGTTGGTCTCGCCGCGGATGTGGCCGGAGACCACCGACACCGCGCCGAACTCGCCCATCGCCCGGGCATTGGCCAGGATCACGCCGTAGAGCAGGCCCCACTTGATGTTGGGCAGCGTGACGCGCCAAAACATCTGCCAGCCCGAGGCGCCGAGCGACACCGCCGCCTCTTCCTCGTCCTTGCCCTGCGACTGCATCAGCGGGATCAACTCGCGGGCAATGAAGGGGAAGGTGATGAACAGCGTGGCGATGATCATGCCCGGCACGGCGAAGATGATCTTGATGTCGTGCTCGGAGAGCCACGGCCCGAACGTGCCCTGCGAACCGAAGAGCAGGATGAAGACCAGGCCGGCGACCAC
>DATGXM010000418.1:0-5108 GCA_035298985.1 Azonexus sp.
CCTGAGCGGCAGGATGGCGATTACGTCAGTGCTTTTCCGGCTGCCCAAGGCCTGGCAGCCCAACCTGCGCTACGCCGATGTGGCGCAGGAACTGGCGGCCAGAGATATCGCCGCGCCGTCGGCGCAGGACATCGCCGCCGCCATCATCGCCGTGCGTCAGCGCAAGCTGCCCGATCCGGCGGTGATCCCCAATGCCGGCAGTTTCTTCCACAACCCGATCGTCGACGCCGCCCGGGGCGCGGCGCTGGCCGAGCAGTACCCGACCCTGCCGCGCTATCCGCAGCCGGATGGCCGGGTCAAGCTGGCCGCCGGCTGGCTGATCGAGCAGGCCGGCTGGAAGGGCAAGGCACTGGGGCCGGTCGGCATGTACGAGAAACAGGCGCTGGTCCTGGTCAATCACGGCGGCGCCACCGGCCAGGATGTCGGCAACGCCATGCGGGCCGTGCAGGCGGCGGTACGCGACAAATTCGCCATCGAACTGACGCCGGAACCGATTTTCCTTTGAACCGGCCGCCTAGTCCGCGGCCTTGACGTACAAGCAGGCGGCGATGCCGGTGGCCACGGCATCGGCCATGCGGGCCTGCCGTTCGGGGTCGAGCAATTCCAGCTCCTCGTCGCGATGCTTGATCACCCCGGCCTCCAACAGCACGGCAGGCAGCGTGGTGCGGTACAGGACGACCAGGTGGTCGTAGTACCAGACGCCGTTTTCGGCATCGGCCGCCACATGCTTGCGGGCGTGCCAGGTCGACGGCTCGAAGCCGCCCCGCCGCAGCATGGCGCCGATGGCCGACGCGCAGCGCAAGCTGGTCGCCGGATCGGGATTCAGCGCCGAAACGAAAATGCCGTAGCCGCGCTTGACCTCGGTATAGCGTTGCGGCTTGCCTTCCCATTCCCAATCGAGCAACCACTGTTCGCTGATCGAATCGTGGTGGATGGAAATGAAGAAATCGCTGCCCTCGGCGGCCTTCGGGCGGGCCGTGAGGCTGCCGATCTGGCCGTCGAAATTGACTTCCCTGACGCCCAGTTCGCGCTGGCGCAGCGTGGTTTCCAGCAGGCCGGCGAAGTCGCGGTTGAAGGCGAATTCGGGCCGTCCGCGGGCACTGATCGCCCCGCTGTCCTGCCCACCGTGCCCGACATCGACGGCGACCAGTGCCGGCGCCGCGCCGGCAGTGCTGGCGGTGAAATAAAGCGAGAACAGTGCGACATATTTCATGGGCGAATTATCGGGGCAAATTAAGATGCTGGCTTCACTGTCCAGCTCGCTGGCACCGCAACACCGATAGACGATACACCGACCGCCATGCCCGAACTGACCGTTTTCTCCGCCACGACCCCGCCCCCCGTCCATGACCGCCCGCGCCCGGAACGGCTGCTCAAGGGCAACCCACTGCGCACTACCTGGGAACATTTCCTGACCGCCAACGGGGACCTGTCGGCCGGCATCTGGGCCTGCGAGCCCGGCGCCTGGAATATCGCCTTCGCCCCCGGCAAGGACGAATTCTTCTGCGTCATCGCAGGCCGCATCCGCATCACCAGCGCGACCGGGCAGGCGGCCGAATTCGGCCCCGGCGATGCCTGCGTCATTCCAGCCGGCTTCACCGGCAGCTTCGAAGTGCTCGAAGCCGTGCGCAAGCACTACGTCCTCGTGGAACGCGGCTGATGAATTGCGCTATAGTTTGCCGGCCAACCAGGGGAAGGGAATGACCGCACAGACCAGCCAGCCGCGAGGCACCAGCGCCCACATGCCGGATCTGAACTGGAGCCAGGTGCGGGAAACGGTACTGATGCTCGAATTGTCCGCCGTGCAGATCGAAGCGGCGATGAAGGCCAGCGACAGTTCGGTGGACGTGCTGACCGACTCCTTCACGACCATGGCCAATTACATGCGGACCATCTCGGACACCATCGGCACCCTGCCCGACCACGGCGAGATCGGCGTCGCCAAACAGAGCCTGAGCGGCGTTTCCGAGCACGTTTCCGGCCTGATGCATCAGGCCATCATCGCCTTCCAGTTCTACGACCGGCTGGTTCAACGCCTGTCCCACGTCGGCCTCAGTCTGGGTGAGCTGGGCGACCTGGTGGCCGACCCGCAGCGTTTGTACAACCCCGGCGAATGGGTCGAGCTGCAGGGCAGGATCAAGTCCAAGTATTCGACCCGCGAAGAAATCGCCATGTTCGATGCCGTCATGCAGGGGGGGCCGGTGCAGCAAGTGGTCGCCACGTTCATGGCCGAGAGGGGTGGGAAAAGTGACGATATCGAATTGTTCTAGGGCTACCCGCCATCCCCCCGTGTGTTCACCGCCAGTCGCCCCCCTTACTGGCCTCAAGCTGGAGATAGCCGATGACTAACGCCACGGAACTGCCGGACCTGCCGGGCATCGATACGGTCGACGGCATGAGACGGATGATGAACAAGGCGAGCCTGTACGAAAAGATACTGCGCGACTTCCATGCCCGCTTCGTCAATGAACCGCAGGCCATCCGTGCCGCGCTGGCCAGCAGCGATCTGGGCGCTGCCGAACGCCACGCCCACAGTGCCAAGGGCCTGGCCGGCACCATCGGCGCCGCCGATCTGCAGGAGGCGGCCAGGGCGCTGGAAATGGCCTTGCATGACGGCGATGCCGCGCCCGAACAATGTCTGCTGCGCTTCGAAAGCGAACTGCAATTGATCCTCGACAGCATCGCCACCGGCTTCGGGATCGGCCGCGCCGGTTGATCCCCGGCGGGACAGCGCACCGCCCAGTTCAGAAATCGGTCGCCGCCTCCCACACGATATTGGCTTTGGCGCCGCCCCTCGCCGTTCGTTCCAGCATGTCGATCAAAGGCCAGGCGCGCTGACCCAGCGCAATGACCGGCTCCTTCTTCTTGCCGTCGGCATCGAGTTCATCGTCCACCGGCGGTGCCTCCGCCCGGCTCGCCGCCTCGCGCAGGGTCTGCGCGGCAACCGGCATCTCGTCGGGCAGGAAGGCGCCCTTGGCCGTGGTTTCCTTGCCCAGGACCTGCAATAGACTGCGGGCAGCGTCGGCGAACATCAGGATTTCGCCGGTTTCACTGGAGACAAAGCGGACTAGCATCGTTTTTCCTTTCGCATTCCCGATTTTCCGTTGTCACCCGGACCGCCCTTCATGCAAAATGGGCCGACGGGAGACAACAGCCATGACAACACATCTTAACGCCAATCCCTGGGACACCGGGACTGACGAACTGGAGCGCTACGCACTCGAAGAATGCGTCAAGCGTCAGCGTATCGATCATCGCGTCTCCGTCCTCATCATTTCCGACAAGCGCTGCGAAATGGCGCCCAAGCTGGCCAATCTCGGCGCCCAGGTGGTCATCGTCGACCAGCCGGCCTTCCAGCAGGAAATCGAAGGCCGCATCCTGGCCTCCGGCCGGGGCGACCAGATCTCCTGCCTGGCATGGGAGCTCGACGCCTTGCCCGAGGTATTCCCCGGGCAGCCCTACGATATGATCGTGATACGCCGGGGTCTGTGCGGTAGGCCCTACGAACAGGCCCGCCAGCTCGTTCGCCGGCTGCTGCTGCAATTGCGCATCGGCGGCAAGCTGTATCTCTCGGTACTCGGCCTGCATTCCGAGCTCGGCCAGGACTATGCCGGCAGCAACGTCGTGATCGAACAGCGCTTCGCACCGCTTGCCGCCCCCCTTGCCGAGAAATACGGCATCCGCCAGCCGGTCTGCCTGTACACCGAACGCAACCTGTTCATGCTGCTGCTCGAGGCGGGGGCCAGCGTGCTGCGCACCCTGACCACCACCTACGGCAACGTCAAGGGCATTGCCGTCCGCGTCTGATGCGTCTGGGCATCGACCTCGGCGGCAGCAAGATCGAAATCGTCGCCCTGGCCGACGACGGCCGGGAATTGCTGCGCCGGCGCATCGCCACGCCGCAGGGCGACTACCTGGCGACGGTGATGGCCGTCGCCGGCCTGGTCGAAGCAGCGGAGGACGAACTCGGGCAGCGCGGCAGCGTCGGCATCGGCATCCCGGGGGCCGAATCGCGGCACAACGGGCTGATCAAGAACGCCAACTCGACCTGCCTGATCGGCAAGCCCCTGCGCCGCGACCTGCAGGCCCTGCTCCAGCGCGAAGTCCGCCTGGCCAATGACGCCAACTGCTTCGCGCTGTCCGAAGCCATCGACGGCAGCGGCCGCGATGCCGAAATCGTCTTCGGCGTCATACTCGGCACCGGCGTCGGCGGCGGCATCGTCGTCCGCCAGCAGGTCCTGGTCGGCGCCAATGCCATTGCCGGCGAATGGGGGCATAACCCCTTACCCGGCCTGGGTGCTGACGACCAGCCGCTCCCCGTCTGCTATTGCGGCCGCCGCGGCTGCGTCGAAACCTACCTGTCCGGTCCGGCCCTCGCCGCCGATCACGCCCGCCACACCGGCCAAACGCTGGATGCCGCGACCATCGAACAACGGGCGGCGGCAGGCGACGACGCCTGCGAAGCCACCCTGCAACGCTACGAGGAGCGTCTCGGCCGCGGCCTGGCCGCCGTCATCAACCTGCTCGACCCGCAAGTCATCGTGCTCGGCGGCGGCCTGTCCAACATGCAGCGCCTGTACCGCAACCTGCCCGAACGCTGCGCCCCCCAGGTCTTTTCCGACACGATAAGCACGCGCTTCCTGCCACCGCTGCACGGCGATTCGTCCGGCGTGCGCGGCGCCGCCTGGCTGTGGGATTGAAGCGGCCGGCCAACACCATACGTCGTTTCGGGTTTCCAACGCTCACTTTTCAGCCCTGCGATGGCAAAATCGCACGTCATGGCAAAAATATCCCTTTTCATCGGCGGCATCCGGCCGCTACCCGAATCCGGTCGCCCGACCGGCATCTACAAACAGCCGGCGAACGGTCCGCTGCAACTCGGCCACGAAGGTTTCGTCGGCGACCTGCAGGCCGACCGCCGGGTCCATGGCGGCCCCGACAAGGCGGTGCACCTTTATCCGGCGGCGCACTACGCCAAACTGGCGGCGCGCTTTCCGGACGCGGCGGATCAACTGGTGGTGGGCAGCATAGGCGAGAACATCTCGACGCCCGACCTCGACGAAAACGACGTCCGGCTCGGCGACATCTGGCGCCTGGGCACCGCCCGC
>DATGXM010000419.1:0-3933 GCA_035298985.1 Azonexus sp.
AGCAGTTCCTTCTTCTTTTCGCGGTCAGTTTCGATGACCCGCTGGGTCACCGTCTCGGCGGCCGTGTTGCGCGGCGCGACATCGACCGACACCGGGTTGTGCAGCAGGCCGGCGGCCAGTTCGCGGATTTCCGGCGAGAAGGTGGCCGAGAACATCAGGTTCTGGCGCTCCTTGGGCAGCAGCGCGATGACCTTGCGGATATCGCGGATGAAGCCCATGTCGAGCATGCGGTCGGCTTCGTCGAGGACAAAAATCTCGATGGCCGACAGATCGACCGTACGTTGCTGGACGTGATCGAGCAGGCGGCCCGGCGTGGCGACCAGGATATCGACGCCGCGGCGCAGGTTGGCGATCTGCGGATTGATACCGACGCCGCCGAAGACAGCCAGAGAATTGACCGGCAGGTGCTTGCCGTAGGTGCGCACGCTTTCCTCGACCTGGATGGCCAGCTCGCGGGTAGGCGTCAGGACCAGAACGCGCGGCGTCTTGGCGATGCGCGTCAGACGGTCGTTCGGACCGGACGCAAGGCGATGCAGGATGGGCAGCGTAAAGCCGGCCGTCTTGCCGGTACCGGTCTGCGCCGTGGCCATCAGGTCGTGGCCGGCCAGCACGGCGGGAATCGCCTGTTGCTGGATGGGTGTCGGCGTGTCGTAACCCTGTTCGGCAACGGAACGCTGCAGTTCGGCCTTCAGGCCGAGGTCGGAAAAATGCATGGGAATCCTTGGTTCAGACGCAGCCGGAATCGGCCACGTCGGCGGGAGAGCGAGGGAATGGGGAAACCGGCGTCAGGTATTCATGCCCGACGCCGTTTGCGCGCCCCTCGCTATCGGCGCGCGTCATTCGTTTGATTAAATCAGGCCGAAACCGCGCTCAAGGTCGGCCTGCAAATCTTCAACCGCTTCAAGGCCGACGGCGATGCGCAGCAGGCCTTCGTTGATGCCGGCAGCGGCCCGGGCTTCCGGGCTGATACGGCCATGCGTGGTGGAGGCGGGATGGGTGATGGTGGTCTTGGTATCGCCGAGGTTGGCGGTGATGGACAGCAGCTGGCAGTGATCGACGACGGCCCACGCCTGTTCGCGGCCGCCCTTGACCTCGAAGGAGACGATGCCGCCCCCGTTCTTCTGCTGCGCCTTGGCCAGTTCGTATTGTGGATGCGACGGCAGGCCGGGATAGAAAACGCGCGCCACCTTGGGGTGGGCTTCCAGCCAGGCCGCCAGCTTGGCAGCATTGGCGGCTTGCGCCTCGACGCGCAGCTTCAGCGTTTCCAGTCCCTTGAGCAGCACCCAGGCGTTGAAGGCCGACAGGGTCGGGCCGGCCGTGCGCAGGTACTTGAAAACTTCCTCGGTCAGCTTCTTCGGGCCGCAGACCGCGCCGCCGAGCACGCGGCCCTGGCCGTCGATGTATTTGGTCGCCGAATGGATGACCAGGTCGGCGCCCATTTCCAGCGGCTTTTGCAGGATGGGCGTGCAGAAGCAGTTATCGACCGCGACCAGGATGCCCTTGGCGTGGGCGATGGTGGCCAGCGCACGGATGTCGGCGATTTCGGTTAGCGGGTTGGACGGCGTTTCCAGGAAAAACAGCTTGGTCTCCGGACGGATCGCCGCTTCCCAGGCGGCCGGATCGGTATGCGACACGAAGGTGGTCGTGATGCCGGTGCGTGACAGGATATTGTTGAACAGTTGCACCGTGGCGCCGAACAGGCTGTTCGAGGCGACGATGTGATCGCCCTGCTTCAGGTGCGCCAACACGGCAGCCATGATGGCGGCCATGCCGCTGGCCGTGGCCACGCAGTCCTCGGCGCCTTCGAGGGCGGCAAGGCGCTCCTCGAACATGGTCACGGTCGGGTTGGAGAAGCGCGCGTAGACATTGCCCTCTTCCTCGCCGGAGAAGCGCTTGGCGGCCTGCGCTGCGCTCTCAAAAACGAAGCTGGAGGTCAGGTACAGCGCCTCGGCATGCTCGCCGAACTGGCTGCGCTCCTGGCCGGCCCGCACGGAGAGGGTTTCCGGCCGATATCCCGAGGTGGCGTCGAACTTGGCCATTATTCCTGCCCGCCATTGGCCAGGCCGAGCACCATCTGCTCGGACGAACGGCCATCGGCATCGTCGTCGCCGCTCTTGGCCGGCTTGCCGCCGCGCTTGCCCTCGACGGCATCGAGGTAGTAGCTGTCGATGTCGCCGGTGATGTAGCAGCCGTCGAAGCAGGACGCATCGAACACTGTAAGGTCGGAACGCAGGTTGGTGATCGATTGCTTCAGCGCTTCGATATCCTGATAGACCAAGGCATCGGCGCCGATTTCGGCGGCGATCTGGGCATCGGTACGGCCGGTGGCGATCAGCTCAGCACGGGTCGGCATGTCGATGCCATACACGTTCGGGAACCGCACCGGCGGCGCCGCGGAAGCGAAATAAACCTTGACCGCACCGGCAGCCCGCGCCATCTCGACGATCTCGTGGCTGGTCGTACCGCGCACGATGGAGTCATCAACGAGTAGCACACGCTTGCCCTTGAATTCCTGGCCGACGGTGTTGAGCTTCTGGCGCACCGATTTCTTGCGCATGGCCTGGCCGGGCATGATGAAGGTGCGGCCGACGTAGCGGTTCTTGACGAAGCCTTCGCGGAACGGGATACCCAGCGCCTGCGCCAGTTGCATGGCGGAGGGCCGGCTGGAATCCGGAATCGGGATGACGACATCGATTTCCTCGACCGGTATCTGCTTCTTGACCTTCTCGGCCAGCAGTTCGCCCATGGCCAGACGGGCTTCGTAAACCGAAACGCCGTCGATCACGGTATCCGGGCGGGCCAGGTACACGTATTCGAAAATGCACGGGGCGTACATCGGCTGCTGCGCGCACTGGCGGGCATGCAGCTGGTGGTTGAGGTCGATGAAAATCGCCTCACCCGGCTCGATGTCGCGCACCATCTGGAAGCCCAGGGTATCGAGGGCGACCGATTCCGAAGAAACCAGGTATTCCATGCCTTCCGCCGTCTGGTTCTGGCCATAGACCAGCGGACGGATGCCGTGCGGGTCGCGGAAAGCGAGCAGGCCGTAGCCGGCGATCAGCGCCACCACGGCATAGGCGCCGCGGCAGCGGCGATGCACGCCAGCCACCGCCTGGAAGATGCTGTCGACGTCGAGTTCGTAGCCATGTGAAGCCGCCTGCAGCTCATGCGCCAGCACGTTGAGCAGGACTTCCGAATCGGAATTGGTGTTGATGTGCCGGCGATCCATCCGGAACATCTCTTCCTTCAGCTGTTCGGCGTTGGTCAGGTTGCCGTTGTGGCCGAGTACGATGCCGAAGGGCGAATTGACGTAGAAGGGCTGCGCCTCGGCGAAGTTATAGGCCGAGCCGGCGGTCGGGTAGCGGACGTGGCCGATGCCCCAGTTACCCGGCAGGGCGCGCATGTTGCGGGTGCGGAAGACGTCGCGCACCAGGCCCGGCCCCTTGTGCAGGTGGAAGGTGTTCCCTTCCGCCGTGGCAATACCCGCCGCGTCCTGGCCGCGGTGCTGGAGCACCATCAAGCCGTCGTAAAGCAGCTGGTTGACCGGCGTTGTCGCCATTACACCGAGAATCCCGCACATATTTTTTCCTGCCTAGGTAAATCGAATTCGTTTTGCCAAATCGTCCGGCAACCAGGACCTGGTCGCCAGGACGGCTGTTTCCAGAGGTGCCGACAGCGTTGCCTGCCGCCACCAGGGTTG
The DNA here is from genome assembly GCA_035298985.1 of Azonexus sp. Lineage (GTDB taxonomy): Bacteria > Pseudomonadota > Gammaproteobacteria > Burkholderiales > Rhodocyclaceae > Azonexus. Next base: position 3,701 of record DATGXM010000419.1, read on the forward strand.
GGTCGGCGCCGACGTCATGCCGCCGAGAGCGACCAGCACCATGCACACCAGCACGCCGCGCACCAGACCGAAGACCATGCCGAGAATGCGATCGGAGACGGACAGCCCCAAGGCCTTGACCATGCTTTTGACCAGCATCCTGAACAGCGCCATCACGACCAGCACCCCAACAAAAATCGCCACACATCCTGCCAACGTCCGCAGCGCCGGATCAGACAATCCGGCGAACACGG
>DATGXM010000420.1:0-2837 GCA_035298985.1 Azonexus sp.
GGCCGCACAGGTTCCCTTGATGTGGTTGCGCCGCTCGCCGGGGGTGATGCCGAACACGCCTTCGATGGCGCTAACCACCTGATCGGCGCCAGGCTGGGCTTGGTCCGCCAGCAGCGGCGGGGAAATCAGCGCCGCCAGGGCGAGCGGGGGCGTGGCAAGACTGTTTTTCTGCATGGGGTACTCCTCGGGGTAGGGTCTATTTTTGTTCGAGCTGGTCGTAGACGGCGGTCGCCACCTTGGCCAGTTCGCCCTTGTCGATGCCGGCCGACAGGGCGTAGCCGAACTTGCCGTCCACCCAGTAGAAGACATTGACCGGGCCTTCGCGGGCGAAACGGAAGCCGGTGTCGCGCTTCTCGGTGCCTTCAGTGGTCACGTACAGCGTCATGCGCTGGCCGCTGGCATCGTGGTACATGAACTGGGCGACCGGGCCGCTGTTGCCGGGCAGCAGGCGGCCACCGACCAGTTCATAGCCGAGCCCGCCCAGCTTGGGCGGCCGGACCGTGGTACCCAGCCGCTTGCTCAGCCATTTGACCAGAGCCTCTTCCTGATCGGCGGCGATCTCGACCGGGCGACGGACGTCCGGGCTATAGACTACGTGAGCCACAGCCGCCTGATGCGACAGAGGCACCAGGCGGGCCACACGGTCCGCCCCGTACTGGCCGTGCGCCAGCCAGCCGCCAGCACCGCCCAACGCAGCGACCAGCAGGCCGGCCGCGATGCGCTGCCACAGGCCGCCGCCCGGCCAGCCGCCACCGGTCGGTGCGCGCAGCGGCCGAACGCTCAGGGTTTGCAGGCGATCTGGTAGCGGCTCGTCGAGCACCGGCTGGAACAGGGCCTTGAGCGCCAGTTTCTGGGCGCGATAGGCGGCGACGCGCTCGGCATCGGCCGGATGCCGGGCCAGGTGTTCTTCGACTGCCGCCCGCCGCTCCGCCGGCAAGGCGTCATCGACGTAGGCGTGCAGTTCGTCTTCGGTGATCGGGTGCGAGGTCATCGTACGACCCTCAAGTTCGCAGTCGGCTGGCGGCCTTCCATGACCTGGCGCAGCCGTTCGCGTCCGCGCGACAGGCGGGACATCACGGTACCGACCGGAATGCCGAGCAGGGCGGCAATATCGGCATAGCTCATTTCCTCCAGGGCAACCAGCAGCAGGATCTGGCGCTGCTCTTCCGGCACCTGGCGGAGGGCGGATTCGAGGTCCATCACTTCAAGCAGGTCGCTTTGCGTGGCGCGGACCGGCACCTCGGCGGCTTCCTCGTCGTCGAGTGAGGTGGTCGCCAGGCCACCCCGGCGCAACTGGTCGATGCGCAGGTTGTGCATGATGCCGAACAGCCAGGCGCGCAGATCGCTGCCCGGCCGCCATTGGGCGAGCCGGCTCCAGGCGCGTTCCAGGGTGTCTTGCACGAGGTCGTCCGCCGCCGCGCGGTCGCCCAGCATCGCCCGCGCATAGCGGCGCAGGCGGGGCAGTTCGGCGAGGATGGCGCGGCTGTCCACGTTTCCGGGTTACGGCTTGGCGGTGTGCCAGACGTTGTTGAAACCGTCGCCCGTCTTGTCGCCCGGCTTCTGGTCCTTGTTCCAGTAGTACAGCGGCTTGCCCTTGAAGGCCCACTGCTTCTTGCTGTCGTCGCGCATGACGATGCTGTAGTCACCGCTTGCCGTGTCGCTGTCCATCGCCATCAGCGGCGGCCAGTTGGTGGCGCACGGGCCATTACACATGCTCCTGCCGCTGCCGGCGGCATCCTTGTCGAAGACGTACAGAGTCATGCCGTTGGTGCCGGTCAGCACGCCGTCCATGGTTTTTGTCGGCGCGGCGCTATACATGCCGCCGCCAGCACAGGCGGCCAGGGTCAGCGACAGCAGCAGGGCGGAAATCAGGTTGGTTTTTTTCATGATGGCCTCCGTTGGTTATGGGGTGCTACACCAGGGTAAACGAAGGCGATCATCGTTTTATTCCCTAAATTTTTGCTAGCCGCCACAAGGAGGTGACTTCGGCCGCCCGCGCCGCATGCAGCGGGTCGCTGGCATCCTGCGCCTTGGGGTGTTGCGGGCGGGTATCGAGGCGGCCAAGGACTTGCAGGCCAGCTGCGGCGATCCACGCCAGCAACTGCTCGCGCGAACGCAGGCCCAGCAATTCGGCGATGTCGGAAATGATCAGCCAGCCCTCGCCGCCATCGGCCAGATGAGCGGCGAGACCGGCCAGGAAGCCGCGCAGCATGCGCGAATCCGGGTCGTAGACGGCGTATTCGACCGGCGAAGTCGGCTGCGCCGGCAGCCACGGCGGATTACAGACGACGAGCGGCGCCTTGCCGTCCGGGAACAGGTCGGCCTCGATGATTCGCACCTGCTCGGCCAGCTCCAGCCGCTCGACGTTTTCCGTCGCGCAGGCCAGCGCCCGTACGTCCTGATCGGTGGCGATGATCCGTTGCACGCCACGCCGGGCAAGCACGGCGGCGATGATGCCGGAGCCGGTACCGATGTCGAAGGCCGCATCGCAGCCCGCCGGCAGCGGCGCCGAGGCGACCAGATCGACGTATTCGCCGCGCACCGGCGAGAACACACCGTAATGCGGATAGATGCGGCCCTGTACGGCTGGCACCGGCACGCCCTTCTTGCGCCATTCGTGGGCGCTGATCACGGCCAGCAGTTCGCGCAGGGCGACCAGCGACTCCTCGCCGCCCGCTTCGCCGTAAGCAGCGTGGCAGGCCTCGGCCACCGCCTGCGCCCGGCGCAGCGGCACCGTGTAGTCGGCATTGAGCGGCACCAGCAGGCGATTGAGCAGCGCCGCGCGCTTGCCCTGCGTTTCGCGATGGCGGGCGAAGGCTTCGCCCGGCGTCTTCGGC
>DATGXM010000421.1:0-3444 GCA_035298985.1 Azonexus sp.
CATCATCCTGGCCGACGTCAAACTCGCCGACCTCTACGAAGTCTGGCAACAGGCGAAAGCCGCCGGCCTGGCAACGCCGAACATCGGTCTGCTGACCGGCATCATCTGCTGCCCCGGCGGCGATTTCTGTGACCTGGCAAACGCCAAGTCCATCCCCATTGCCACCGCCATCCAGCAGCGTTTCGACGACCTCGACTACCTGTTCGACATCGGCGAGATCGACCTCAACATCTCCGGCTGCATGAACGCCTGCGGCCACCACCACGTCGGCCACATCGGCGTGCTTGGCGTGGACAAGAACAACGACGAGTTCTACCAGGTCACCCTCGGCGGCCGCCAGGGCAATGACGCCAAGCTCGGCAAGGTCATCGGCCCCTCATTCTCGGCCAACGAGATGCCGGATGTCGTCGACAAGATCATCAAGGTCTATCTGGAAAACCGCCATGCCGACGAGCGTTTCCTCGATACCCTCGACCGCATCGGCATCGACCCGTTCAAGAACCGTGTTTATGAAGGCCGCGCCCACGGCAAGGCCAAGACCGCAGAAGTGGAGGCCGCATAATGGCGCAATTGATCAAGAACGGTGCCGCCGCGACCGACACCTGGACCACCCTGGAACTGGCCGAAGGCGATGCGCCGGAAACCGTGGCCCTGCCGGCCGGTGACGTCATTTTCCCGCTCGCCGTGTGGCAGGCCCGCAAGGCCGAAATCGGTGCCCGCCCGCGCCGCGGCCTGCTGCTGCAGTCCGGTGATCGCGTCGAGGATGTGGGCGACGACCTGGCGTCCTTCACCGTCATCGCCGTTCATTTCCCGAAGTTCGTCGATGGCCGCGGCTACTCCACCGCCGCCCTGATTCGCCAGCGCTACGGCTACACCGGCGAACTGCGTGCCGTCGGCGACGTATTGCATGACCAGCTGTTTTTCATGCGCCGCGTTGGCTTCGATAGCTACGCGCTGAAAGATGGCAAGAACCTGGCTTACGCCCTCGAAGCCGGCTTCACGCCTTTTGGCGATGCCTACCAAGGTGCCACCACCCAGCCGCAACCCTATTTCCGCCGTCGCGCCTGAGATCCCGAGATGTCGCCCAACCTGCTCAATATCACCCCGGAACTGACCGCCAGCGTCGCCACCAAGACTGCCGCGGTCAAGGCCCTGCTCGCCGACATCGCCGGCAACTGGTCGCCGGCCGCCTTCGCCAACAGCCTGGGCGCCGAGGACATGGTGCTGACCGACCTGATCGTCAAGGCCAAGCTGCCGATCGAAATCTTCAGCCTGGATACCGGCCGCCTGCCGCTGGAAACCTACGACCTGATCGCCGCGGTGCAAAAGCACTACGACTTGAAGCTCAAGGTGTATTTCCCGCAGGCCGAGGAAGTCGAAAGCTATGTCCGCCAGCACGGCATCAACGCCTTCTACGATTCGGTCACCTTGCGCAAGGCCTGCTGCTATGCCCGCAAGGTCGAACCGCTGAAGCGCGCCCTGGCCGGCAAGCGCGCCTGGATCACCGGCCTGCGCGCCCAGCAGGCCGCTACCCGCGTCGGCCTGCCGTTCCGCGAATACGACGAAGGCAACGGCCTGGAGAAATTCAATCCGCTGTCCGACTGGACCGAAAAGGAAGTGTGGACCTATATCAAGCAGCACGCCGTACCGTACAACGCGCTGCACGACAAGTTCTACCCGAGCATCGGCTGCGCCCCCTGTACGCGTGCCATTTCGCCGGGCGAGGACGTCCGCGCCGGGCGCTGGTGGTGGGAAAATCCAGAGTCCAAGGAGTGCGGATTGCACGTCAAGGCCTGATCGCTTCGACGATCGGCAGGCTGATCGACCAAGCCCGGCTATAGGCCGGGTTTTTCTTTTTTGGGCGGTGATGCGCACTGGGCGAAACCGATTTACCATGTGTCGCACATGATGCTTTTTCGACCCGGAATACTTGCCACGGATAGAGCAGGGGCCGGTTGAAAAATTACTCACATAACACTCTTACGCCCAGCCCCCATCGATGTCCGGTATCGCGCCCAACGACAAAAACCAGCCTCGACGCTGGAAGCTCTATCTTTCCGTTTCCGTCCTTGCCCTTGGTGCCGTCGCCGGCACTTTCGCGTGGATCGAAATGCAGGATTCCTCCTTGCAGGCCGACTACTTCGCCCGGCAGGCCAAGACCTCGACGTGGACCGTCGAACCGGGGGAAGACAAGAGCATCTGGCTGCCGAGCAGCGGCCCCTACGAACAGCGCCTCGGTTATGCCCAGCTCAAGGCCTTCCTGCCCCGCATGGCCAGCGCCGGTTTCGTCGTTACGGCCCAGGCGCGGCAGTCGCAGGGTTTTCGCGACATCGTCAACCAAGGGCATTTCCCGATCTATCGTGAAAAATCGCGGGCCGGCCTGACCATCCTCGACCGCCACGACAAGCCGCTCTACGACAGCCAGTATCCGCGGGTGCAGTACGCTGATTTCGAAAACACCCCGCCGGTGCTGGTCGAAGCCCTGCTCTTCATCGAAAACCGCGACCTGCTCGACCCCAGCACCCCGAAACGCAACCCGGCCGTCGACTGGGGGCGCCTGACCCGCGTCGCCGCCGGCCAGGCCATGCGCCAGGTCAATCTGGGTGGTGGACGCGCCGGCGGCAGCACGCTGGCCACGCAGATCGAGAAATTCCGCCACTCCCCCGGCGGCCGCACCCACGACACCGACGACAAGTACCACCAGATGATGTCGGCGGCCCTGCGCGCCTATCAGGATGGCGAGGAAACGCTGGCGGCGCGCCGTCGCATCGTGCTCGACTTCATCAACTCCGTGCCGCTCGGCGGCATTCCGGGCTACGGCGAGGTCAATGGCCTGGGCGACGGCCTGTGGGCCTGGTATGGACAGGATTTCGCACGGGTGAACCGCCTGCTGGCCGATTCCAGCGCCGACCTGACCGAACGCGCCCAGGCCTTCAAGCAGGCGCTGTCGCTCTTCGTCGCCCAGCGCCGCCCGTCCGGACTGCTCGGCGACACCACCGGGCGGCTGAATGCGCTGACCGACAGCTACATCCGCCTGCTCGCCGAAGACAAGCTGATCCCCGCCGACCTGCGCGAAGCCGCGCTCAAGGTGGAGATCCACCCTGCCCGCCAGGCACGGCCCGGCGAAGAGGTGTCCTTCGTCGAGCGCAAGGCGGTCAACGACATTCGCAGCACGCTCAGCGACCTGCTCGATGTCGAAAACCTCTACGCCCTCGACCGCTACGACCTGACCGTCCATACCACCCTCGACGGCCCCAGCCAGCAGGCCGTGACGCGCATCCTGAACCGCCTGGCCGACCCGGCTTTCGTGGCCTGCGCCGGCCTCAAGGAAACCCGCCTGCTCGACAAGGGCGACCCCAAGCAGGTCAATTACAGCCTGACCCTCTACGAGCGTACGCCGCATGCCAACGTGCTGCGTATCCAGGCCGACAACCTGGACCAGCC
>DATGXM010000422.1:0-6901 GCA_035298985.1 Azonexus sp.
CTGGCAGGAAGCGACGACGTTGCGCGATGCCGGCTACCAGGTCACCATCATCTGCCCCACCGGGCGTGGCTACGAGCAGAAATTCGAGATCGTCGAGCAGATCCACATCCACCGCTACCACCTGCCGGTCGAGGCCGAAGGGCCGCTCGGCTATGCGCTGGAATACTCGACGGCGCTGCTGCAGACCTTCCTGCTCTGCGGCAAGGTCTTCGTCGGCCGCGGGTTCGATGTCATCCACGCCTGCAACCCGCCCGACCTGTTCTTCCTGATCGGTATCTTTTTCAAGGCCTTCGGCAAAAAGTTCCTGTTCGACCACCACGACATCAATCCCGAACTCTACGAAGCCAAGTTCGGCCGCCGCGACGCCTTCTACCGCCTGCTGCTGCAGTTCGAGCGCTGGTCGTTCAAGACGGCCGACGTGTCGATCGCCACCAACCAGTCGTATCGCAGCATCGCCATCGAACGCGGCGGCATGTCGCCCGACCGCGTTTTCGTGGTGCGCAGCGGACCCAGCCTGGAGCGCCTGCGCATCGGCCCGCCGCATGAGGAACTGAAACACGGCCGCCGCTACCTGGTCGGCTACGTCGGCGTGATGGGCAAGCAGGAAGGCATCGACCACCTGCTGCAGGCCGTGCACCACATCGTCTACGTGCACCGGCGCCAGGACATCCATTTCGGCCTGGTCGGCGGCGGCACCTCGCTCGAAGCCATGAAGAAGCTGGCGGCCAGCCTCGGCGTCGCCGACTATGTCACCTTCACCGGCCGGGTCAGCGACGAGGAAATGCTCGCCATGCTCAATACCGCCGATGTCTGCGTCAATCCCGACACCGCCAGCGCGATGAACGACAAATCGACGATGAACAAGATCATGGAATACATGGCGCTGGGCAAACCCATCGTCCAGTTCGACCTGACCGAAGGCCGCTTCTCGGCGCAGGAGTCGTCGCTCTACGCCGAACCCGACGACAGCGTCGATCTCGCCGCCAAGCTCGTCTTCCTGCTCGACGACGAGGCCTTGCGCCAGCGCATGGGCACCGCCGGCCGGCAGCGCGTGCTGAACGAGCTGGCCTGGCACCACGAGGTACCCAAATTGCTGGCGGCATACCAGACTCTCTGGCAGGGGCAGGAAGGCAGTTCCCCGGCCAGCCGCGTGGCGGCACCATGAGACCGGCAGACAACACGCTTCCGGTCACCGGTCGCAAGGCGCCGCCGTTCTTTCGAATGGAGCTTGCCATGTCGACATTTGATTCGCCCATCGCGCGCTGCGAAGTGGTGCGCGAAATGGTCCTCACCGACCAGACCCAGGCCGAGTGCGCCCACGAACACGACTGCCCGCCCGGTTCCGTATGCCCGTTGTGCGGCTGGTTCGCCGCCTCGGCCGCAGAGGCCGAACCGCCACCGGACCCGGAACGGGCAGCCTGAAGCGGCTGCTTGCCGCACAGGCTTGCAGATTTTCCCGGCCGGGTGGCCGCCCGGCTTCCACCGTCATGAAAGGAGCACATCATGGACATCCCAGAATCCGCCGGCGGCCTGACCGCCACTGCCCACCAGACCGTGGACCGCATCGCCGACGCCGCCTGCCGCACCGCGGAGGGCCTGGCCCGGCAAAAGGAGCGACTCAATGCCGGCGGCAGCGCCGTGCTGGCCAACTGCCGCACCTACGTCAACGAGAATCCGGGCATGTCGCTGGGCGTCGCGGTCGCCGCCGGCTTCCTGCTGCGCCACCTGATCCGGCCGCGTTGATCGCCTGCTTCGGGCGCCCGGCCCAATTCGGTCGCGTTCCCAGCTGTCCGCAGCTGCCATGCTGCAGGACAGCCTTCAGGCTGCCAACCTTGCTGGAGAGAATCGGCCGGTGCTAGCGTGTTTTGTGTGAAAACGCGCCATCCGGATTGACATAGGGGTTGGGCGATTTGCTCGGCGGATTGGGGTCGGACATGCCCAGGGTGGAACGAAGTTCTCCCCGGGGCTGTACGCGTGCGGAAGCGGTGGGCTGGATGCCGGCGATCCCTTTCTCCCATTCGTCGACCATGCGTTTGGCCGTTTCGCGGAAGTGCGGGAATTTCCCGGCGTAAGCCTGGATTTCCGGAAAAGTGGCCAGGAGAGCACCGGTTACGCTGGCCAGGGCTTCGGCGCGAACTTGCGCAGAAAGGTTCAGGCGCTGGGTCGCAAATTTGTGCAGGCTTTTTCCACAGGCCCAGACCTTCTTGCCTTCCAGGGTGAGGCCGGGAATATTCCTGGCATATTCGCCGTAGGCCGTGACCGTCAGAATGTCGTAGACCGGCGCCAGCACCGCGTCGTCGGGCGCGCTGTAGAGCAACGCGAAATTCTTCAAGTGCGCATCGGCGTTGCGGATCGCATAGTTGAGCAAGAGCAGTTTGAACAGCCGGATCGCGTTATCGTGGAACTGCTCGGGTGCCACATAGTCCTTCAGCCGGGCCGCCATATTCTCGAGCGAACCGGCATATTTGGATTCCGGCCCGAGCCCCTGCAGCGAGCAGAAGTCCTCCACCGCGAGTTCCCCGCCATCGGCCATGCGGTCGAAGCGCCGGATAGCCAGGACATTCCCATCCGCCGACAACTCGATTTCCGGGACATGCAGGCCGCAACGGCGGGCTGCGCTCAGGCACAGGTATTCGTTGATGGCGAGCCCCGGCAGATCCGGCCTGCCCGTTTTGACAATGTATTCGTCGGTTGTCGTCGTGGACTTGTCGTTGCGCAGCAATTTCGGCATGACGCCGGAAACGCCTTCCGTCATGCCTTTCTCAAGGTGCTCCATCAGCAGGTCATGGGCATTCGGACTCGCCAGCAGGGCGGCGACCTGCAGGTCGTCCTGGGCGACCGGCACTGCTTGTCCCTGCGGAACGCAACGGACCCGCCCGATCGTGCGTTGACCGGTCAGCGCCAGCAGACCGAAATCGGTGACTGCCGTCAGCGAGCCCAACTTTTCCTGCAGCAAGGCTTTCTTGGTGCCTTCCGGCAGATTCATCTGGAAAAACGGATGCAACCCGCCCTTGCCCCATTTGTAACTCTCGGCGCGAACGGGCATGGTCAGAGACACGAGTTTTTCAGGCGCAGTCTCCGGCAGATAGGTGAAAACGTAGAGTCCTTCCGGGGTGGAGGCCAGTACGCCAACACGTGTTCCTGAAACATGTACATCCAGTGCCGCGGGTTCAGCCATGGCCTTACCTCTTCAGGGAAAGCGCGTTGAGCGCTGTGCCCGCAGGAGTCGCCGCCTCTGCCTTTGTTCGCCGGACGCGCTGATGGGCCTGGAGAACACCGCCGGCGGTTGTTCCTTTCCTGCCTTCCCCGGCGGAAGCTTTCGCCAGCGAATTTTCCCGCTGGATATCGTCGAGTGTACGGGCATGCCCCTTGGGGCGCGTGGTCAAATCCAGCCCAACCACCCCGAAAAGGCTGATCAGCTTCACCACGCCGAGTTCGAGCAGGTCACCCCGTTCAAGACGAGAAATTGTCGCAACCCCGACCCCGGTACGCTGCGCGGCATCCTGTTGTGTCAATCGACGTGCGATGCGGGCGGCACGAAACGCCTGACCAAGTTCGACGATATCCATCTGCTACTCCATGCGCCTAACCATAACTGATTATATATGCGGTTTTATACTGACATCGGCGTGTATTTGATCGTATATAGCCAGTTGTAGCATGTCAATATAAATAATTGTTACTTACTAGTTATGGAGTTTTCGCTCATAACCGATCATAAACGATAGGTTACGATGGGCCACGTGCACCAACGGAAGATTCCCGCGACGCCTGCGCCTTCAAATCCCCGCCATGGAAGTGGCCTGGGCTTCCTCTTCAGGATTAGCCAGCAGAGATGGTGCGGGGCAAGCCCATCATCTTTCGATCAGGATGGCTCAAATCGACCCAATGCTACCTGATGACATTTGATACGCTGTTGGTATGGTTCTTTCATTTATCTGGAGGGTGATGTGCGACTGGCCGACTTCATTGTGCGTAACATGGAAAAAATTCTTGAAAGCTGGGAAGCATTTGCTGCCACACGCCTGCCAGCGGCAGCATCGATGGGGTCGCTGGAATTGCGCGACCACGCACAGCAAATTCTCGAAGCCATCGCCGCCGACCTGTCGACACCCCAGTCGCGCAAGCAGCAGGCAGAAAAGTCACTGGGGCTCTCTCCTGCCCCTTTTCCTGCGCGGGAAACCGCTGCCCAGACGCACGCCGTCCTGCGGCACAGTAGCGGGTTCAACATCAAGCAGATGGTTTCGGAATATCGGGCGCTGCGCGCCAGCGTTCTCTCTCTGTGGATGGACGCCTGTCTGCCCAACGTTCCGCACATGCAGGACATGATTCGTTTCAACGAGGCAATCGATCAGGCGTTGGCCGAATCGGTCGAATATTTCAGTGCCCAGGTCGACCAATCGCGAAATCTCCTCCTCGGCATGGTCAGCCATGACATGCGCAGCCCTTTGGAATGCGTTCAGATGATGGCCGGTTACATCAAGCAGCTCAATGCCGGTCCAGAGGTGTCCACAGCCGCCAAGCTGCTGATTAATGGCGGGGCTCAATTGCGAGAATTGCTCGATGACCTTGTCGATTTCAATCGGACGAATCTCGGGCTGGGCATCGGCGTTGTGCGCGCGCCGGTGGACCTTGGCGTAGTCTGCCAGCAGCAACTGGAAGTGCTCCGCGCCGCATACCCCGCAAGGGACTTGCACCTGGATGTTGCAGGCGACTGCCAGGGTTCATGGGACGGGAAAAGGGTACGGCAGGTGCTGGGAAATCTCGTCGCCAATGCCATTGAGCACGGTGAGCCGGCCGGTCCCATCCGCATAGCGGTGATTGGTGAGACGGATGAAGTCCGGATCGAGGTCGGCAACGGCGGCAGCGCCATCGACGAAACGACGTTGGCTCAGCTTTTTGAGCCGCTTCAGCGTGGCTCGGCCAAGGAACGGCGTAGTGGCATGGGTCTGGGCTTGTATATTGTCCGCGAGATTGCCAAGGCTCATGGAGGGAACGCAGAAGCGCGATCCAATGCGTGTGAAACCGTCTTCACCGTGAGGCTTCCACGCAGCAATCCAGATTAGGAATATCGCCATGGGTGTTGTCGTATGGCGCTCTCCGCTACAGCAATTGGGGACCGGTTAGCGGCCGTCATGAAGTAACACGGGGAGCGGAGATCCTTAGTCCGCCATCGAGGCAGTTTTCAATGACTTAGGCCTGGGCGGCAACAAACCGCAGGGCGATACCGTTGTTGCAGTAGCGCAGACCAGTCGGCGGAGGGCCATCCTTGAAGACGTGGCCGTGATGGCCGCCGCAACGGGCGCAGTGGTACTCGGTGCGCGGCACGACCAGCTTGTAATCGGTCTTGAATTCGACGTGCCCGGGAAGTGCGTCGTAAAAACTCGGCCACCCGGTTCCGCTGTCGAACTTGAATTTCGATGGGAAGAGTTCAAGACCGCAACCGACACAGACGAACATGCCCTTGCGTTTCTCGTGGTTGAGGGGGCTGGTGAAGGAAGGCTCGGTGCCTTCCCGGCGCAGGATCTCGTATTGGTCTGCGCTGAGTAGCTGGCGCCACTCGGCATCGCTCCTGGCAATCCGTTCGATGGCGTCGCCCGCCCGCGCCGGCCGCCCTAGCGCTGGCAGGAGCAGAACGCCCGCCGCATTCAGTAGCTGCCGAATCATTTTCCGTCTGTTCATGATGTTGCCTCCATGACCTGTAGTTCGGAAGCCGACCGGAAACGGTTACACAGGATGATGATTCTTCACAGGCCATTCGTCCCCGGCAGCGAACCGGCAAGGCTTTCCCGCAGTCTGAAATAAAGCGAGGTGTCCATGGGTCATGTGACAGGCGATCACGCTGCCTGGTTGCCAGGGGCTGGCCTTTTGAGGAGGCAGGAGGGCTTGCATGGCGGAGGTTTTGCCCATTCGCGTCAAACGCGTCTATGCGCCGGCTGCGCCCGACGACGGGATGCGCATCCTGGTCGACCGGCTTTGGCCGCGCGGGCTGAAGAAGGCCGATGCGGCCATCGACCGTTGGCTGAAGCAGATTGCCCCGAGTGCGGAGCTGCGTCGGTGGTTCGGCCATGTTCCGGAGCGCTGGGAGGAATTCCGGCGGCGCTACGCCGTGGAGTTGCGGCAACAACCCGAGGCGTTGAAGGAACTGCGTGAACTGGCTGCCGACAAGCCGCTAACCCTACTCTTCGCAGCGCATGACGAGGCCCGCAACAACGCCGTCGTACTGCGCGAGGCGTTGCTGGGTACGCTGGAGCCTTAGGTATTGCGGGTGGCCGGTCGGTGGGACCGCCGGCCAATCCGGCCGATTCACCGTCAGAAGCTGTTGATGACGGTGCCGACGACGTGCGTGCCGGTTTCGTTGAGGCCCTTGAGCATGCCGTCCGTAGCCTCGATCCGCGTGTGGTCGCGGCGCGCCAGGACCAGCGCGTTGCCGGCGCGGAAGGCGACGCTGCGGGCGTCGGCGCAGAACTGCGTGGCCGTGGTGTCGAGCAGGATGAGGTCGAATTTGACGGCCAGCTCGTCGAGCAGGCTGGCGAGCTGGGGCCGCGACAGCAGTTCCTGCGGGTTGGGCGGCACGGCGCCGGCCGGCAGCAGCGAGAGCTTCGGGCAGCCGGATATCGGCAGCAGCACGCTGTCGGTAGTGGCGCGCCCGGCCAGCACGGCGGCCAGGCCGATCCGGTTGGGGGTGTTGAACAGGCGGTGCTGGCGCGGATTGCGCAGATCGGCGTCGATCAGCAGCGTGCGCATGCCGAGCTGCGAGAAGATGATGGCCAGATTGGCGGCGATGCAGCTGCGCCCTTCGCCACGCCCCGGGCTGACGATGGCCAGCGAGCGGCGGCCGGCGGCCGGATCGAGCCAGCGGAGCAGCAGCTGGGTGCGCAGGCCGCGCAATTCCTCGGTG
>DATGXM010000423.1:0-3098 GCA_035298985.1 Azonexus sp.
ACCCAGCCAGCGCTGCCAGCCCGCCCGCTGCGGACGAGCGGCGGCCAGCATGGCCGGCGAAACGTCCAGCCCGATCAGCTCGGCCTCGGGATAGCGCGTGGTGAGCGCCGAAAAGCTGCCGCCCCGGCTGCAGCCCAGGTCGAGAATGCGCTTGGGCGTCAGCGTGACGTAATCGAGCCGCTCCTGCATGCGGCGGTCGACTTCGCGGGCGAAGAAATCAGCACCGTTGTACGACGCCGCAACGCGGGAGAAACGCCGACCGACCTGTTGCCGGTCGACGAATCCAGCGCTCAAACCGCTTTGATGCCCAGGCGGGCAAACAGCGCGTCGTCACGCTCGATATCCGGATTGCCAGTGGTGAGCAGGAAGTCGCCGTAGAACATCGAATTGGCGCCAGCCAGGAAGCACATGGCCTGCAGTTCGTCGCTCATCTCCTGACGGCCGGCCGACAGGCGAACCCATGAGGTCGGCATGGCGATACGGGCGGCGGCGATGGTGCGCACGAACTCGAACGGGTCGAGACGCGGATTGTCGGCCAGCGGCGTACCGGGAATCGGCACCAGGTTGTTGATCGGCACGGATTCCGGCGGCTTCGGCAGATTAGCCAGTTGAACGATCAGCGCCGCGCGGTTCTTGCGCGACTCGCCCATGCCGATGATGCCGCCCGAGCAGACGTTGATGCCGGCGTCGCGCACCTGATCCAGCGTGTCGAGGCGGTCGTCGTGGGTGTGGGTCTTGATGACCTGGCCGTAGAATTCCTTGTCGGTATCCAGGTTGTGGTTGTAGTAATCGAGGCCGGCTTCCTTCAGCTTTTCGGCCTGGCCGTCCTTCAACATGCCCAGCGTCACGCAGGTCTGCATGCCGAGGGCCTTGACCTCGCGCACCATGTCCAGGACGCGGTCGAGATCGTTGTCCTTCGGGCCACGCCAGGCGGCGCCCATGCAGAAGCGGGAGGCGCCCTTGTCCTTGGCGGCCTTGGCGGCGGCGACCACCTCATCGACCGGCATCAAGCGCTCGCGGCCGGTTTCGGTGTCGTAGCGGGCCGACTGCGAGCAGTAGCTGCAATCCTCGGAACAACCGCCGGTCTTGACCGACAGCAGAGTCGAACGTTGCACGGCATTGGGGTCGAAATTCTCGCGATGCACGCCCTGGGCGCGCCACAGCAGATCCATCAAGGGCATTTCGTAGAGGGCGAGCACTTCCTCGACGGTCCAGCGGGGGGCGACTGCGGGCTTGGAATCACAGGGAACGGCGGCGAGAGAGCTAGCTTGCATGAGAGGCCTTGCGTGAGAAAATGCTATAAAAATCAGATACGAAACGTATCGGTAATTATGAATTATCGTGGACACACCGACTGAATGTCAATTTTACCCTACCCCACCGCGCTCAAGGCACTTGCCGACCGACTGGCCGACGGCCTGCTCCCGGCGAGTTGTCTGCTCTGCGGCGCCGACAGCGGCAAGGAACTGATCTGCCCGGCCTGCCGAACCGATCTGCCACCCCTGCCCCAGCAGCGCTGCCCGCTATGTGCCGATCAAGCCACGCATGGAGAACGCTGCGGCGCCTGCCTGAAGGACCCGCCACATTTCGACCGGGTTGTTGCCGCCTTCCGTTACGACTTTCCGGTCGACCGCATCATCCATGCGCTGAAGTATGGGCATCAACTGACGATCGCCGGCTGGTGCGCCGAGCAATTGATCGCACCGCTCACAGACCATGCCTTCGACCGATTGGTTCCCCTGCCCCTGCATCCGGAACGCTTGCGCGAACGCGGTTTCAACCAGGCCGCGGAAATCGCCCGGATGCTTGGCGCCTCTCTCGGCATTCCCATCGATGTCGGGGCGCTGTTGCGCACCCGCGCCACGCCGCCGCAGGCGGATTTGCCGCACCGGGAGCGGCGGCGCAACGTACGTGGCGCCTTCGAATGCCGCAGCGACCTGAGCGGACAGCGCCTCTTGCTGATCGACGATGTGATGACCACCGCCGCAACCGCCAACGAGTGCGCCCGCACGCTGAAACTGCATGGCGCCGCATCGGTCACCGTCGCCGTCGTCGCCCGCGCCTTCAAGAACTGATTCGTGTTTTAATCGGCGCCTTTCTCAATCGGAAACCGCCGCGTGCTTGCCGTTGTTCTCTTCCAGCCGGAAATCCCGCCCAATACCGGCAACATCATTCGCATGTGCGCCAATACCGGTGCCGAACTGCACCTGGTCGAGCCGCTCGGCTTCGATATCAGCGACAAATCCTGTCGCCGGGCGGGGCTGGATTATCATGAATACGCCCGCGTTATCCGCCATGCCGACTGGGCAACCTGCAAAGCGGCGCTGGCCGGGCGACGCCTGTTCGCGATGACCACCAAGGGGAACGTCAGCCCCTACACGACGGCCTTTCAGCCAGACGACGTTTTCGTATTCGGGCGCGAAACCAGCGGCTTGCCGGCGGAAATCATGGCCGAATTCAGCCCGGAAAATCGCTTGCGCCTGCCGATGCTGGCCGGACAGCGCTCACTGAACCTGTCCAATGCCGCCGCCGTCACGGTTTTCGAGGCCTGGCGGCAACTCGGCTTTGCTGGCGCGAGTTAGTTAGGCCAGCTCTTCGCGCGGATCGCGCGCCATCAATTGCTCGACAGCCTGGGCGGCGGTCAACCGGCCATCCAGAACGGCCGCGACGGCGGCGCTGATCGGCATGTCCACCGCCAGCCTCCTGGACAGTTGATCGACCTCGCGGGCGGTATAGACGCCTTCGGCGACGTGGCCGAGTTCCTCGAGTATCTGCGGCAATGACTTGTTCTGCGCCAGCGCCAGACCGACCCGCCGATTGCGCGACAAATCGCCGGTGCAGGTCAGGATCAGGTCGCCCATGCCGGCCAGCCCCATGAAGGTCTGCCGCTCGGCGCCCAGCGCCAGGCCGAGGCGGGCGATTTCGGCCAGACCACGCGTCATCAGGGCGGCACGGGAATTCAGGCCGAGACCCAGCCCGTCGCACACACCGGTAGCAATGGCCAGCACGTTCTTGACGGCGCCACCGACCTCGACGCCGACCAGATCGTCATTGGCATAGATGCGCAGGCGTGTCGTGTGCAGCTGGCGTGCCGCTTC
>DATGXM010000424.1:0-2477 GCA_035298985.1 Azonexus sp.
TGCCGCAAAGCCTGTGGGTGCTCGGTGTCACCGCCATCGTCGTCGTTGCCCTGTGGTACTTCTTCAACCGCACCCTGCAGGGCAAGGCCATGCTCGCCACCTCGTTCAACCGGCTGGCGGCCGAACTGGTCGGCATCAACACCAGCTGGGTGCTGTTCATGAGCTTCGCCATGTCGGCCGCCCTGGGTGCCCTGGGCGGCATCCTGATCACCCCGATCACCCTGACCTCCTACGACGTCGGGATCATGCTCGGCCTGAAGGGCTTCGTCGCCGCTGTCGTCGGTGGCCTGGGCAACGGTCTCGGTGCCGTGGTCGGCGGCTTGCTGGTCGGCATCCTGGAGGCGATGGGCGCCGGCTACATCTCGTCGAGCTACAAGGACGCCATTCCCTTCGTGCTGATCCTGTTCATTCTCTTCTTCCTGCCGCGCGGCCTGTTCGGCGGCAAATCGACGGATCGGGTGTGATATGAAACGACCCCCATGCTCACTTTGTTCGCTGCCCCCCAAGGGGGCTCAGGCCTCCCTCGGGGCTGCCCTTCGCGAGGCCTGATATGAACAAGAACGTCTATTTCGGCCTGTACGTGGTCATCGCGCTGCTCGCGGTACTGCCCTTCGTGGTCCCCAACAGCTTCTATCTCGACCTGGTCATCCGCATGGCGATCAACGCCGTGATCGTCCTCGGCCTGAATCTGCTGATCGGCTTCGCCGGCCAGATCAGTCTGGGTCATGCCGGCTTCCTCGGTATCGGCGCCTACGCGTCCGCCGTGCTGCCCACCCACTTCGGCTGGCATCCGCTCGTCGCCATGGGCGCCGGTGCAGCGGCCACCGGTATTCTGGCGGCTTTGGTCGCCCGCCCCATCTTCAAGCTGAAGGGCCACTACCTGGCCATGGCGACCCTGGGCCTGGGCATCATCATCAGCATCGCCCTGCGTAACGAAGCGCAATGGACCGGCGGGCCGGACGGCATGCCGGTGCCGGCCATGGGCCTGTTCGGCTTCGAGCTCTCTTCCGACAAGCAGTGGTACTGGGTGGTCGCCCTGTTGCTGTCCATTTCGGTCTGGGCGTCGCTGAACCTGATCGACTCGCCCTTCGGTCGCGCCCTGCGTGCCCTGCATGGTTCCGAAGTCGCGTCCCAGGTGGTCGGCGTCGATGTCGTGCGCTACAAGGTGGCGATCTTCGTGCTGTCCGCGGTGTTCGCCAGCCTGATGGGCAGCGTCACGGCGCATTACGTCGGTTTCGTCAGCCCCAACTTCGCCGATTTCTTCCATTCCATCGAACTGGTCACCATGGTGGTGATCGGCGGCATGGCCTCGGTGTACGGTTCGCTGGTCGGTGCTGTGTTGCTCACTGCACTGCCGCAGGCCCTGGCCACTTTCGAAGGTTGGGAGACGGTGGTCTTCGGCGCCATCCTGATGGGCGCCATGATCTTCCTGCCCAAGGGCCTGGTCCCGACGCTGGCCGCCAAGTTCGGCAAGGGAGAGTGAGATGAGCATGCTGCAAGTCAAAGACATCTCCATCCACTTCGGCGGCGTCAAGGCTGTCCAGAACGTCTCCTTCAATATCGACGCCGGCATCGTCTATTCGGTGATCGGCCCCAACGGCGCCGGCAAGACGACGCTGTTCAACCTGATCACCGGGGTGTACAAGCCGACCACCGGCGAGATCCAGCTGGACGGTGAAGCTATCCACGGCAAGTCGCCCAACGAGCTGGCCACCCGCGGTGTCGCCCGTACCTTCCAGAACCTGCAGATCTGCCTGAACATGAGCGCCATCGAGAACGTCATGGTCGGGGCGCACCTGCGGCTGGACCGCAATCTGGTCAAGGCCGCCCTGCGTTTCCCCAATTTGAAGAAGCGTGATGCTGAGCTGAAGAAGGAAGCGGCCGAGCTGATGGACTTCGTCGGGTTGGGCCAGTATGTCGAGGCCCGCGCCGATGCGATGTCCTATGGCGCCTTGAAGCGTCTGGAGATCGCTCGCGCCCTGGCCATGAAGCCGCGCCTGATCTTCCTCGACGAGCCGGCAGCGGGTCTGAATCCCAAGGAGACCATCGAGGTCGATCATCTGGTCCGGAAGATCGCCGATTCGGGCGTCACCGTGGTGCTGGTCGAACACGACATGAAGATGGTCATGAACCTGTCCGACCGCATCCTGGTGCTCGACTACGGCAAGAAGCTGGCCGAGGGCACCGGGGAGGAAATCCGCAAGAACCCCGACGTGATAGCCGCCTACCTGGGCGCCCACGCATGATTCCCTCCCCGGCTCGCCCATGACTTTGTCGACTTCGCCTCGTCGTGCAAATTGCACTGCCTTCGGCTCGTCTTCGCGTCCTGGGCAAGCCGTGAACGGAATCCAAGATTAGGAATTTGACATGGAATCCCTGCGCATCATCACCGAGGAACATCAGAACCTGTGGCGCATCGCCACCACGCTCGATCTGGTCGCCGATGAAATCGACGCCGGCGGCAAGGTGGAGGCACC
>DATGXM010000425.1:0-26279 GCA_035298985.1 Azonexus sp.
CAGCGACTGCATGGCAATGAAGGCGCCGATGTCGGCACTGCCACGCTGCACCGGCAGGACGATGTCGTGGGCCGGGCGCTGGTTGGCGTCGGGGTAGTCGGGCGACACCAGTTCGCGACGGATGCGCAGCGCTTCCTGCAGGGCGCTGGCGCGGATGCCTTCCAGCTGTTCGCCGACGAAGGTGGCGGTGGCTTCGTTGGGCGCCACCCATTCCACCTTGCCGTCGGTGTCGACCCAGACGATGGCCTGGATTTCCGGATTCTCGCGCACGTAGCGCGAGGCGCGGACCTGGAAGGATTCGTAGGTCAGCTGCTTGAATTCCTGCTCGCGGCCCAGCTCGGACAGAAAGTCCTGGTGCGCATGCAGGCGGGATTCGATGGTCCGTTCCGCCCAGTGCATGTCGCCCTCCAGCGCCGAGCGTGCGGTATCGAGTTCGCGCCACTGCAGCAAGGCAGTCACGATCAGCATGGCGAGGGCAAAAAAACCGATCGCCATATAGGGGGCCAGCCACAGCCAGGTTTGCTTCGGGGATTTGGCAGGGAGATGCGGGAGCATGCCTCAATTCTTTGCTGGACGCGGTTTGCCGGCCATTGGTACTTACCCTAAGCGGGGTCGGGCAGGCGCCCCGGCGGCGTCCGGGATGCCGCCGGGGTGTTGCGATTCAGCTGATCCACTTCGCCACGCTGGGCACCAGCATGGCGGTCAACGCGCCGTTGAGGCCCATGGCCAGCGCGGCAAAGGCGCCGCTTTGCTCATTCACCTGGAAGGCGCGGGCGGTGCCGATGCCGTGCGAGGCGACGCCGATGGCGAAGCCGCGGATCGCCGGATCGCGCAGTTTCATCAGGTCGAACACATAGCGCGCGCCGAGCGCCCCGAGGATGCCGGTGACGATGACCAGCACGGCGGTCAGCGACGGAATGCCGCCGATGCGCTCGGAAATGCCCATGGCGATGGGCGTCGTCACCGACTTGGGGGCGAGCGACAACTGGGTGGAGTGGCTGGCGCCGAACAGCCGGCCGACCAGCACGGCGGACACGATGGCGGTCAGGCTGCCGGCGAGCAGCCCGGCGAGCACCGGAACCAGCATGGCACGCACCCGCTTGAACTGCATGTAGAGCGGAATGGCCAGCGCGACGGTGGCCGGGCCGAGCAGGAAATGCACGAACTGGGCGCCGGCGAAGTAGGTTTCGTAGCTGGTCCCGGTCGCACTCAGGAAAAGGACCAGGACGGCCACCGCGATGAGCACCGGATTGGCCAGCGGATTGCTGCCGGAACGCCGGTAGAGGTGGAAGGCGATCTGGTAGGCAAGCAGCGTGACGGTCAGCCCGAGCAGCGGCGAAGCGGCCAGATAGACCCAGAGCTGGCCGATATTGGCGCTCATGGCTGTTCTCCCGCGGCAGTGGAGGTACGCTGGCACAGTTTCATGACCAGGGCGGTGACGACCAGGGTGGCGAGCGTGCTGATGAGCAGCGACAGGACGAGGGGCAGCCACTCGGCGGCGACGCGATGCAGGTGCACCATGATGCCGGTGCCGGCGGGCACGAAGAGCAGCGACAGGTGCTGGAGCAGGGTCTGGCTGGTGCCCTGCATGTCGTGGCTGGGCCCGCCGCGCAGGATCAGCGCGACGAGCAGGAAAAGCATGCCGAGCACGGGGCCGGGGATGGGAAGGTCCAGACCGCGGGCAAGTACTTCGCCGAGCAGCTGGAAAATGAGCAATTGGGTGAGGGCGGACAGCATTGCGCAAACTCCGGAAACGATGCGGGGAGTTTATTGCTTATTATTGGTAAGCAATAGACGGCAAAATGTCTTGTTTTATTTTACAAAAAGTATCTTATTGGCCGGCTGCTGCAAGGACACGGCGCGCCGTGGCGCCTTCCGTCAGGCCAGAAAGGCGTGGCCCAGGGTGCGGATGGCCACCCCAACGCAGGCGCCGACGGCGGCCGGTTTCCAGACCGCCGCGACCCGCCGGCCGGCCGAGATGAGGACGGCGACACCGGGCAGGTCGAAGGGGGAAACCAGGAAACCGGCGCTGGCGTTGAGCAGTTCGATGCTGACCTGGCCGGCCCGTCGCATGTCGTCGATGACGCCCATCATCGCCGTGCCGCCGGCCAGATACTTGGTCAGTGCCGGCAGGATCAGGATGGGGTCGATGCCGGCCAGCTGCAGCAGCGGCGCGATCAGCGTGGTCAGCGCGTCGATGACGCCGAACTTCTTCAGGGCGGTCACCGCCACCAGCGACAGGACCAGCATCGGGATGGCGCCGACGGCGATCTTGAAGGCTTCCGCCCCGGCGCGGTTGATTACGTCGAGCACGCCCTTGGCGCTCTCGGCAACGGGGTGGTTCAGGGTTTCGTCGATACGCGCTTCGGTCGCCGACAGGTGACGTCCGAACAGATAGTAGGTGGCCGCCGCGGCGCCCAGGCCGCCGAGCAGCGAGAAGGCCAGCAGGGGGCCGAATTTTAGACCCATGGTGAGCATCGGGAAGGCCGCATTGGCCTGCGCCATGGCCAGCACCATGGCTAGGGTGGCGGCGAGGTGGCGGTCGCTGGTGCCGCGCTGTTCCATCATGGTCAGCGTCGCCATCGGCGCGGCGAAGCTGACGAAGTTGATCTGCAGCGCCGCGAAGACGCCGAGTCCGGTCAGGCCGAAGGGGCGCAGCAGCGGACCCAGCTTGGGGACCACCCAGTCCAGGGCGCCGCGCGCTTCGAGCAGGCGCATCAGCGACAGCATGACGACCATCACCGGCAGCAGGATGAACAGGGACAGTTCGACCGCCGAGCGGCCGGCCTTCAGGATGAGGTCGATCAGGATATCCACGGTGTCTGCGCGAGGGGCGGCGGCCTAGGGGGCGGCCGGCCGATCATTCTAATTAATTGGCGAAACGGCAGCGTGCCGCCAACCGCCGCCGCGGGCAATGCTGGACTTCCCTGATGGGCGCTGGCCGTGACAAGCGTCCGGATGCCGGCCAGCCTGGATCAGTAGTCCTTGGTCTCGTTCCACATCGACGGGTCGAAGCGGATGACGCGGTTGCGGCCACGCTCCTTGGCCTGATAGAGCGCCACGTCGGCAAACTTGACGGCCTGCCAGAAGGTGTCGCTGTCGGTCGGGAAGTCGGCGATGCCGATGGAAATGGTCTTCTGCAACACGACGCCGGAAATTTGCACCTTCAGGTTCTCGACCGCGGCACGGATGTTTTCGGCCACCCGTTCGGCCGCCGCACCGGCGGTATCGAGCAGGATGATCAGGAATTCCTCGCCGCCGTAGCGGATGACCAGGTCGGAGGCGCGTACCGACTGCTTGAGCACGTTGGACAGGCTCTTGAGCACCGCATCGCCGGCGTCGTGGCCGTAGGTGTCGTTGACCATCTTGAAGTAGTCGAGGTCGAGCATCAGGATAGATACCGTCGAGCGCTTGCGCTGGACGCCGGAGATCAGGGTTTCGACATATTCCTCGAGGAAGCGGCGGTTGTTCAGCCCGGTCATCGGGTCGCGCAGCGTCGAGTCGCGCAGGCTTTCCATCAGGCGCTTGGTTTCGAGCACCGGCGCCGTTTCGCGCAGGTAAACGCTGACCAGCGGCACCTTGGCCTGCAGCGCGGCATGCTCCTCCGGCGTACTGAGCAGTTGCAGCACGCTGCCCACCGAGCCGGACTGGATGATAGGGAAGCAGACGTAGCGGCGGTCGCCAGCCTCTTCAGGCGGACGGAAGGAGTAGCAGATTTCGGGGTTCTCCATGCCATCGACCAAGTGCCCGGTACGCCGCGCCCGGCAAGCCTCCGGGCGGACCAGGATCTGCGGGTCGCACCAGCGGCAGGCATCGGCCAGCTCGCCGTCGACGATCACGCTGTGCATTTGTTTCTTGTTGCTGCTCATTTCGTACAGCGAAAATTCCTGCAGCTTGAACTCGTTCTTCAGCGTGTCGGACAGGCGCTGGTAAATCTCGCTCTTGACCTCGTCTTCCTCGATGGCCTGCTTGAAGTGGGCGGCGCGGGTCAGCCCTTCGACCATGTCGATGGTGGCGGTCAGCAGGTTTTCCCCCGGCGCCGGGGTGCGCTCGGTGAGGCGGGCTACGTTGTTGCCGATGCGGTTCAGACCGTCGTCGAGGAAGGTCAGCAGACGGTTCATGTCGTTGGCGATCTGGCCGATTTCGTCATTGGTCTTGCGCTCCACATGCGCCTTGAAATCGCCGTGCAAGGCTCGTTGTACGGCATCCTCGACGGCGTGTGCGGTCTCCGAGATGGGGCGCAGCAGGCGGCGCAGCAGGAGGACCAGCAGCAGCGCGAATATCGTCACCGCCCCGGCAATACCCGCCACGGTGTATAGCGCCTTGGAACGCAAGGCCTCGATCGACATGCTCATGCTGACGGCGCCGAGCACGGCTCCTTCCTGCACGTTGTGGCACTGCAGGCAGTTGGGATTGCCGGTCGAGGTCGCGATGTACGGGATGGTGCCGCGGAACAGGGTTTCGTCGCCGACGGTGATCAGTTCGAAGCGCGGCTTGCCTTCTTTCAGGACCTGTCGTTCGCCTTCGTCGGCTACCAGCTCGAGGCTCAGTCCCTGGCCGAACTGTTTCTGCACCTCCGGCGAGCGGATGACCCGCGCCGAGGTCAGCCCCTGCACTTCGACCAGGCGCTGCAAGAAGCGCTCGCGCTTGTCGATCACGCCGTTGATCATCGATTCCGTCAGGTGCACGCGGACAATCTCGCCGGCCGTCCGGATATGCTCGGTCGCCGAGGCGATGGAAAAGCTGCGGAAGGCGTAGAGACTGATGGCAACCAACACGGCGAGCAGGCAGGTGGCAATGCCGATGAAGAACAGAGTGACCTTGGCGTTGAGATTCACGGCGGTGTCCGAAAGACAATGTTGCGGAAAGGGGCAATTATGTCCGAGTCCGTGCCACAGGGGGAGGCAGTCGTAGGAAAAATCCGATCAGCAATGAAAAACGGCGCCCGAAGGCGCCGAAATTCAGCATTTTCTTATCGAAAAGCGGCTCAGGCCATCGCTTCGTACAGCGGCAGTGTCAGGAACTCCGGGTATTCCGGGGTCAGCGACATCTTGTCGAAGATGACCGCAGCTTGGTCGTAGGAGGCGGTGTCCTCGCCTTGAGCGGTAACGGTGGCCTTCACCTTGGCCAGTTCCTCGGCGATCATCGGGCGGACCATGTCGACGGTGACCTTGCGGCCGTCGTCGAGGATGCCCTTCGGCGACACCACCCACTGCCAGACTTGCGAGCGGGAGATTTCGGCGGTGGCGGCGTCTTCCATCAGGTTGTGGATGGGCACGCAGCCGTTGCCGGCCAGCCAGGAGCCGAGGTAGTGGATGCCGACGTTGATGTTGTTGCGCAGACCGGCTTCGGTGATCGGGGTGGTCGGGCGGAAATCCAACCACTGGGCCGGGCCGAAGGAGCCTTCCACCTGCTTGTCGAACTGGTTCGGGCGATCGCCCAGCACCTTGACGAACTCTTCCATGGCGATCGGCACCAGGCCCGGGTGGGCCACCCAGCCGCCGTCAAAGCCGTCGTTGGCGTCGCGGGTCTTGTCGTGGCGAATGCCGGCCAGCGCCTTTTCGTTGGCGACCGGGTCGTTCTTGATCGGGATCAGGGCCGACATGCCGCCCATGGCCGGGGCGCCGCGCTTGTGGCAAGCCTGGACGAGGGCCAGGGCGTAGGAGCGCATGAACGGCACTTCCATCGTGATGGCGCCGCGCTGGGCCAGGCAGAAGTCCTTGTTCTTCTTGAACTTCTTGATGCAGGAAAAGATGTAGTCCCAGCGGCCGGCGTTGAGGCCGGCGGAGTGGTTGCGCAGTTCGTACAGGATTTCTTCCATCTCGAAGGTGGCGAGGATGGTTTCGACCAGCACGGTGGCCTTGATCGTGCCCTGCGGCAGGCCGACGTGGTCCTGGGCCATCACGAAGATGTCGTTCCACAGACGGGCTTCGAGGTGGCTTTCCATCTTCGGCAGGTAGTAGAACGGGCCGGCGCCGCGGGCGATCTGCTCCTTGGCGTTGTGGAAGAAGACCAGCGCGAAGTCGAAGATGCCGCCGCCGACGCGCTGGCCATCAACCAGGACGTGCTTCTCGTCGAGGTGCCAGCCGCGCGGACGGATCTGCAGCGTGGCGATCTTGTCGTTGAGCTTGTATTCCTTGCCGGCTTCGTTCTTGAACGACAGTTCGCGGCGGATGGCCTTGTACAGGTTCACCTGGCCTTGGATCTGGTTTTCCCAGTTCGGGCTGTTGGAATCCTCGAAGTCAGTCATGTAGGAGTCAGCGCCCGAGTTGAAGGCGTTGATGATCATCTTCGCTTCGACCGGGCCGGTGATTTCGACACGGCGGCATTGCAGGGCGGCCGGCACCGGGGCGACCTTCCAGTCGCCGTTGCGGATGTGGGCGGTTTCCGGCAGGAAGTCCGGCATTTCGCCGGCGTCGATGCGGGCCTGGCGCTCGACGCGGGCCTTCAGGAGTTCCTGGCGGCGGGCTTCGAAAGCACGGTGCAGCTTGGCAACGAATTCCAGCGCTTCAGTGCTGAGGAGGGATTCCCATTCGGGCTTGATCGGGGCGGTAATTTGCACGCCGGCGGGCAGGTTGATGGCCATGGCTGAACTCCTGAAGAAAGGTAATTGGGATACTGCGATGGATGCATTCTAGAAGTCTTCTATAAGACTTGAAAGGGGATTAGAATCACTTCATCTTTTACTTTGAGTATCAAATGGACCGCCTAAAACAGATAGAAGCCTTTGCCAGCGTCGCAACTCGCGGCAGTTTGTCGGCGGCGGCGCGGCTCGAAGGCGTCACGCCGGCCATTATCGGCCGACGCATCGATGCCCTTGAGAGCCGTCTGGGGGTCCGTTTGCTGCTGCGCACGACGCGCAAGCTGACCCTGACCTTCGAAGGCCAGGCCTTCCTGGAGGATTGCCAGAAGCTGCTCAACGATCTGGCCAATGCTGAAGCGGCGGTGTCGCTCGGTGGCGTGCAGGCCAGCGGCTACCTGAAGATTTCGGCTCCGGCCGGTTTCGGTCGCCAGCACGTGGCGCCGCTGGTCGGCGACTTCATGCGCGCCAACCCGGAGGTGCGGGTCAATCTGAACCTGTCCGACCGTCTGGTCGATCTGATCAACGAGAACATCGATTGCGCCATCCGTATCGGCGAACTGACCGACTCCAGCCTGGTCAGCGTCCGCCTCGGCGAAATGCGGCGCATGGTGGTAGCCAGCCCGGCCTATCTGGTCGCGCACGGCGTGCCGCGCCGGCCGGAAGATCTGGCCGGCCACAACTGCCTGTCGCTGGGCCAGCAGCGCGGCTGGGTGTTTCGCCATCCGGACAGCGGCGAGGTCGATACCATCAAGGTTGGCGGCAGCTTCGAGTGCAATGACGGCGCCGTGCTGCACGAGTGGGCGCTGGCCGGGCGCGGCCTGGCCTGGCGTTCGCTGTGGGAGGTCGGCCGCGATTTGAAGGAAGGCCGGCTGACGTCGGTCCTCGACGCCTGGCAGGCGCCGCCGATGGGCATCTACGCGGTCTTTCCGCAGCGCCGTCACCTGCCACTGCGGGTGCGCCTGTTCATCGACCTGCTCAAGGACAACTACAGCCGGCCGAGTTACTGGGAATTGCGCTGATGAAGACCCCGGTCTATCGGGCGCTCGGCATCATCTCGGTCGGCCTCGGCATTGTCGGCGCGGTCCTGCCGCTGTTGCCGACCACGCCTTTCCTGCTGCTCGCCGCCTATTTCTTTGCCCGTTCGCACCCGGAGTGGGAAGCCCGTTTGCTGGCGCATCCGCAGGCCGGACCGGCCATTCGCGCCTGGCGCGACCATGGCGCCATTCCCCGGGTAGCCAAGCGGGCGGCGGCCGTATTGCTCGCCATCAGTGCTGTCGGCGGCTGGTATGGCCTGCCCGAGCCGTGGCGCTATGTGCCGGCCGGCGTCGGGTTCTGCGTGCTGGCCTGGATGTGGTCGCGGCCTTCCGTATGAAAACCGGGCCGGGCGTCGAATGAGTCACTGTTGTCCGGCTGGTTGGCCAATTTCAGGAATTCCATCAGCTGGCCCGAGGGCAAGGGCCGGCTGAAGAAATAGCCCTGCATTTCACTGCAGCCGAGCTGGCGGAGGATGGCCACCTGCTGTTCGGTCTCCACGCCTTCGACGATGACGTGCAGGTTGAAATTGCGGGCGATGCCGACGATGGCCTGGATGATGGCGAACGAATCGTGCGGCGTGCGCAGGTCGCGGACGAAGGACTGGTCGATCTTGATCCGGTTCACCGAGAAGCGGCGCAGGTAATTGAGCGACGAATAGCGGGTGCCGAAGTCGTCGATCGAGATGTGCACCCCGGTGCTGCGCAAGCGCTTGACCCGGGCGACGATATTTTCGACGTCCTTCATCAGCAGGCTTTCGGTGATTTCGATCTCCAGCGACTCCGGCGCAATCCGGAATTCGTCGAGGGGGATGCGGATGCGTTCCAGCAGATCGACGCGGTCGAACTCGCGCGGCGACAGGTTGACACCCAGGCGCAGGTCGCCGAAACCGTTGCGCTTCAGATGCGCCAGTTGGGCGCAGGCCTCGCGCAGCACCCAGTCGCTGATGGCGAGGATGAGCCCGGTTTCCTCGGCGATGGGGATGAAGACGTCCGGACTGATCAGCCCGGCGCGCGGATGGTGCCAGCGGATCAGGGCTTCGGCGCCGACCACTTTGCCACTGTTCGCATCGACCTGCGGCTGGAAATACAGTTCGAACTGATTGCCTTCCCTGACCGCCTTGCGCAAATCGTTTTCCACCGACAGACGGTCGAGGTGGGCCGTATGCATGTGCGGCAGGAAGGCGGTATAGCCGTTCTTGCCCTGCGCCTTGACCTGATACATCGCCATGTCGGCGCAGCGGATCAGTTCTTCGGCATTGCTGCTGTCGTCGGGGTAGACGGCAATGCCGATGCTGGTCGTCGCCAGAAACTGGGTTTCGCCGAGCAGGAAAGGCTTGCGCAGTTCCGACAGGATTTTTTCGGCCACCACATGGACGTCTTCCTGGTTGCCGATGGTCGGCAGCAAGGCCGTGAATTCGTCGCCGCCTTGCCGGGCCAGGGTGTCGCCGGTGCGCAGGCAGCCGCGGACGCGCACGGCGAATTCGCGCAGCAGCTGATCGCCGACCTGGTGGCCGTAGGTGTCGTTGACCAGCTTGAAGCGATCGAGGTCGAGGAACATCACGGCCAGCTTTTCCTTGCGCCGCGCTGCCTGGACGATGGCCATCTCCAGGCGGTCGACGAACAGCGTGCGGTTGGGCAGCTTGGTCAACAGGTCGTGGAAGGCTTGGAACGTGATGGTCTGCTCGGCTTTTTTGCGTTCCGAAATGTCGCGCGCTACGCCCGAGGTGCCGAGGAAGGCGCCGGGTTGGCCTGCTGGCGAGGTCTCATAGACGCCTTGCGAACTCAATATCGTCGTGATGACGGTGCCGTTACGTGCCCGTGGCGTCGACGGCTTGCTCTTGAAACGCACTTCCAGATTGCTGGTGGCCCGCTCGCCGACCCGCCTTTCGTTGAAGGCGTATTGGACGTGCTCGTAGTCGCGTGGATCGACCACCCGGGTGTAATGCTGCCCAGTCAGCTCCTTGGGCTCGTAGCCAAGCAGAGTGCTGACCCGGCCGTTGATGAAGGTGAAGCGGCCCTGGCGATCGAGCGTGAAGATCATGTCCGGCGACTGCTCGACCAGGAAGCGGTGCAGGCGTTCGGAATGCTGCAGCTGCGAGGAGATCAGGGCCAGTTCCTGGTCGCGCTGCCGGTTGGCCAGGGCGCGGTCGACGGCATGGATCATGTCGTTCGGATCGCAATCCTTGCGCAGAAACTCGAAGGCGCGGTGACGCAGGGCATGGATGGCCGAATTGATCGACTTGTCGGCGCTGAACACGATCACCGAGGCATCGATGTCGTGCGCGGTCATCCATTCCATGATCTCCAGGCCCGAGATGTCCGGCAGCTTGAGGTCGAGGATGACGAGGTCCACCTGGCCGCCCTTGAGCCGGGCAATCGCCTCCTGGCCCGAGCTGGCTTCGTCGATGGTGCGCTCGTCGTCGGCCAGCAGTTCCCGGTAGGCCAGGCGAAAACGCGATTCGTCGTCGACGATCAGGATGTTCTGGTGCGTCGGCAAGCTGGGAATGCGGGCCAGTTCGTACAGGGCGGAGATCGCGTTCATGCCGGTTGTCCCGCGGCGGGGGCGGCGCCCTTGGGGATCAGCAATGCGATGCTGGTGCCGACGCCGAGCTGGCTGCGGCAGGTGATCAGCACCCCTTCCTTCCTGGCCAGATTGCCGACCACGGAAAGGCCGAGTCCGCGTTGTGCCGTATCGGCGACCGGTTTCGGCCGATAGATGGCCTGGATGGTCTCCTCGGGCATGCCCGGCCCATTGTCATCGACCCGCAACTGCACATAGCCGGCGCCGTCGTGAATGATGTTGTCGCTGACCGAAATCTTGATGTATTTGCCGGCGACCAAGGCTTCCGAGGCGTTCTTCCACAGGTTGAGGACGATCTGCTTCAGGCTGTCGCGGTTGATGCGGACCGGCATTTCCGCTTGCGGCAGCGCCGTCTCGACGCGTATCCCCTTGGCGTTGAACAGGGTGTCGGCATAGAGCATCAGGAAGTCGTTGAGAACGGCGACCAGGTCGAGGCTGGTGCTTTCGGTATTTCCCTTCAGAGCCTGCGTCATGTGGCCAACGATATTGGCCACCCGGTCGATTTCCTCGGTCAGGACATTGAGTTCCTGACGTACCCCATCCTCCGGCAGCTTGCGCTCAAGGATTTTCAGGTAGCTCTTGATGATGCCCAGCGGGTTGCCGGCTTCATGGACGATCTGCCGGGCGTGGCGGGTGAATTGGTGGGTCAGTTCCTCTTCGACCTGCTGACGATGGCGGCTCGCTTCGAGCACGGCATCCAGGCTGATCGCCGCGATCTTGCCGAAATTGGCCAGCCACGGAATGCGGCGTTGCAGGCGGGCGTACTGCTTTTCCGACAGGCCGCACACCATCACGCCGACGACGCGGCTGCGCGCCAGCATCGGGATGCAGAGCAGGCCTTCGGTGGACAGGGCGCGGGCGAGCTGCCGATCCAGCAGCGGGAGGGGTTCGGTTTGATCAAAGCTGGTCCGTACCTGGCGTCCGATGACGGCTGCCGCGGCCAACGAGCGGGACGCTGCCAGCGGGATGGACAGTTGCCGGAAAAGTTCGGGTTGCGCTCCGACCTTTTCGCCGGACAAGACATCGCCCTTTTCATTGGCCAGCAGGATGGCGACTTTTGGCAGTTCGAACAGGATGCGGGCCGACTCGCGCAGGGCGAGCAGCACTTCGGTGTCGCTCCCCAGTTGGAAGAGATCCTGCTGTAGGGGCTGCAGCATGGCCATGCCGCCGACCAGCGCGGCCATGTCCTCCTCGGCCGCACTCAGGGGGGCGGGCGGAGTAGCGGCTGCGGCGGCAAGCTTGCGCCGTTTCGGGAAGTCGTCGGCGACGGTGATGCCCAGTGCTTCGGCAATCTGACGGGTCTGCTGGATGGCCCGGTCGCGCGCGGCGAACAGTGCCGACCGTTCCAGCTTCAGGCTGCTGCCATTGACGACGACGCCGAACTCCGGCGAGTCGTCCATATCGGCGCTCAGCGCCTGGGCCAGCCAGACGATCTGCGGCAGCGCGGTGGCGGTCAGGATCTGGTTCGCTGCCGCGTGATGGAAAGCCGTGCCGTCGGCCAGCACCGAGTCCAGTCCCCAGTGGTCGATCAGCCAGCCACCGACGTCGGCGTGGGTGGTCCCGAACAGCTGGACTTCCTCGGCCAGAAGTTGCGGATTTTCAGCGGAATTGACCAGGAAGCGGCGATAGGGGGCGCCGATGGCCGACAGCAGGATCAGTTCGCCGATGTCGTGCAGCAACCCGGACAGGTAGGCTTCGTCGGGATGCGGATATTCGGCAAGTTCGGCCACGCCACGTGCCAGCTCGCCGACCAGCAGCGAATGGCTCCAGAAATCCGCGATGTCGGCAGCGTCGAGATTGGGGTTGCGGTCAAAGAGGCGCTGGATGGACAGGCAGGTGGCCAGGGAATGCACCAGGCGGGTGCCGAGGGCGACCAGGCAGGTGTCGAGCGTCTTCAGTTCGCGGCCCCGGCGCAAGGCCGGCGAATTGGCGACGCTCAGGATGCGGCTGGCCAGCCCCGGGTCCTGTTCGACGATGCCTGCCAGATCGCCCATCGTCGCCTGTTCGTCCTCGACGGTCTGCATCAGCCGCAGCAGGATCTCGGGCGGCGAGGGAATGTGACCGCGGTCGATTGATTCTTGAACGGACTCGGGGAGACGGTGCATCGAAAATTGCCTATCTACTGAGCGGGGAAGCCGATGATTTGCATCAAAGATCGGAATAATTTTGTTCTAATCTACATGATAAATACGCTGGCGATATGAAAATTCAGAGGCAGATTTCTGATGGCCCGACCAGCCTGCAAGCCATATTCCAGGCCGATCCGGCACCAGAAAATCCCGGAATTATTGTGGCCCGGCCTTCTTGGCGATTTGCATAAAATGCTGTTGTCAATTTATGCCGGGGGGGTGGCCGGATGCTCCTTGCCTGCCGATTTGCGAATACGGGTAACCGTGTAGGCAAAAACGGCAGGCAGTGAGCGGTGACGATCGATTTGCCACCCCTGCTCAGGACGGCCTGCTTCGCAAAGTCTGGCTTCCCGAACAAGCACATCGGAAAGTGGCCTGCCGGGTGTTGCCGGAGCACCTGGCGCGATAAGCCAGGTATGGGCGAGCGGCGAAGGGGAGCCGGTGTGGGCTTCAGCAATGACTGCAGTTGCAATTGTTTGAGGAACAAGGCCTTGGGGTCGTACTGGTACACTTCATTTGTAATCTCGGGACGTGAAAGTTTGCAATGACCGGCACCTCGGGACACTAAAGTCTGCAATAGCTGTCTTGCTTTTTTTAGGCGTTGAACCACCTCACCTTGGCCTCACTGATGATCCATCGCAAGCTGGACCAAGTTCGGATGCCGTGAGGGGCAATTTGCCGTTCAGCCCCCGGCAACTAACTACCTATCGTAGCCCTCGCAGAAACGCCACAGGCGATAGCTGGACCAGGCAAAAATGAAAGTCGCGAGACAGCTTGCGCTGAGGAAGAACATAGCGAACACGGATTGGACGGGCGCAGCCACAGCGTTATACCCGGTCGTATCCGGTGCTGAAGGCATTACGAAGAGGGCCAGTAGCATTGCCCCCAATGCCATGGCCCCCGATTTAACGACCAAGCGATGCCGTTGGCGATACTCTTCTATGTCCGGATCGCCGGACCGATTTAAAATAGATTCTAGCCACAGGAGGCCATTGAGAACACGTTCGATCATGGTCAAACTCTGAAAGCATTGAGTGATTGTCGGATTGTATTACTGCACGGTCCGGCAAATATTCACCGTATGTAACAGATATATACGGGTTTGTAGGGCGTCAAAGACCATTCTAGTTTTTGAACTCTTTATCGCGCAGCTCCAAAAATCTCGTGCTTGGCATTTTATTGCCTCGGATTCCGTAGGCGTGTCTCGCGTCTGCTTGGGAACGTAGCCTAATGTACTCTGATGGCCACTGAGTGGCCGAGTTGGCAGATGAACTGACTGAATAAGTTACCGGTTCTCGGCCGAAGCTGACTTTGAGCGTTCTTCCAAAAACAGGCGGCAATATGCCGGTTACCTGCCGCTGCGTGGAAATCCTACTTGAACGTTAGCCGATCTTAGTGGTGTTAGAGCTTGGGCATGGTAGATTGCCATTTTATGCGGTAGGTATCCTGGCTTAGTCTTTGCTGTGGCCGTAGGCAGACCTTAAAAAAATGCGCTTCCTGCTCGACACCAATATTCTGATTCCTCTAGAAGATTCCCAAATTCCGCTGAGAAGCAGCCTGGCCGACTTTGTTCGGTTGGCGCATGAAAATGGGCACAATCTCCTCTACCACCCAGCGTCAGAAGACGATATTCAGCGTGATACCAATGTAAGTCGTCGTCAACAGACATTAGATCGGCTACGACAATATTCTCGGCTCGATCACACCCCTGTTTGCCCCTGGAACAACGGAACGACGTCACCGAACGACGCTGCAGACAATCAAATTATATATGCGCTCTACTGTGATGCGGTTCATGCACTGGTCACAGAAGACCGCGAAATACATCAAAAAGCCAAGAATTTAGGTTTGGGCGGTCGCGTTTTCTACATTCAGACAGCGGAGACATGGCTGCGGCAGTTGCATGAGCGCATTTCTGTGCAATTGCCCAACATTGAGGAAGTAAGCCTATATAACTTGACCCCCTTACTCTGCGGAGGTTTTTTTGACAGCTTGCGTGAGGGATACTCTGGTTTCAATGAATGGTTTGCCAAGAAAGCCAGAGAGGGAAAACGAGCCTGGGTATCTTGGGAGCGGCCAGGTTCGCTGGGTGCAGTCTGTATATTCGATCAACAAGCTGATGAAACAGTTACGGAAGATGGACTACGTCTGCCCGGTGCAGCGTTAAAACTATGCACGTTTAAAGTTGAGACGAACGTTCGCGGTAGAAAAATTGGGGAACTATTCCTTAAGGCAGCCTTTAGATTTGCCTCGCTCAATCGATTGGAGCATATCTTTATTCATGGCGATATAGAGAACCACAGATTCTTATTCGACCTTCTCGAAGATTTTGGTTTTTTTTGTGCAGGAACACATCCTGGCTCGAATGGCCGAGACGCCGTATATATAAAGTATCATCCCGCCTTCCCGCCGAGTGCCACGGATGATGCTTTTACCTATATGCGAAAATATTTTCCGCATTTTAGGCATGATGCTGATATTCAGAAATTCGTTGTTCCTATACGTCCAAATTATCACGAGATTCTTTTTCCTGACTACGAGCACCCACTCGCCCATCAGAATTTGTTATTCACCCAGCCGAATTCAGCTGGAAACGCAATAAAGCTTGCCTATCTATGCCACGCCCCTATTGCGCACATAGCGCCAGGCAGCATAGTACTCTTTTATAGATCACGAGATCACAGAGCAATAACCAGTTTAGGCATCGTCGAAGCGTATCAGTCTCAAACCGACCCATCACAAATAGCCCAAATGGTAAGCAGACGGACAGTCTATACCATGAACGATATTATTCAGATTGCAAGCAAGCCTACCAAAGTGATGTTATTTAGACATGTTAAGCATTTTAAAAACCCAATCGACCATGAATGGCTTGAGGCCAATGATGTACTAGATGGCAATACTCAGACCATAAGAGCAATAAATGACATCACCTTCCAGAGAATTTTCGACTATGGCGAGCAGTGAGGCAGTATTAATATCTATTCACCCCGAGCATGCACAAAAAATCTTCTTGGGTGAAAAGCGCCTTGAGTTCCGCCGAGTATGGGCTTCGCGACAAGTATCCTCTGTAGTTATCTACGTTACAGCACCCACAAGAAAAATTGTCGGAATAGCGTACGTAAAAGAGGTGCATAGAGCATCCCCTACTGCACTTTGGAACCTCGCCAAAGAGGTCGGTGGGGGACTTTCACGTGAGCAGTTATATGGCTACTTCAAGGGAAAGAAAACAGGCTACGCAATCGAGTTTGAGCAAGTACTACGCTTCCCTCATCCAGTCGATCCCCACGACTTCTTCCAAAATTTCCGTGCTCCACAATCTTTCGCATACGTAGCTAGTAGTTTGCTTGCCTCATTAGAAGATGAGCTAGCAAACCAACGTGCGCTTTTGAAAGGCCAGGTTTTATTCGTCGGAGGTGTTCACGGGGTAGGGAAAACTACCCTGTGCGAAAGCTACGCTAGAATTCATGGCGTGCTACACAAGAGTGCGGGCCAGCTAATTAAGGAAGCTCGAGGTCTTGCGTCCGCGGATC
Organism: Azonexus sp.; assembly: GCA_035298985.1. Lineage (GTDB taxonomy): Bacteria > Pseudomonadota > Gammaproteobacteria > Burkholderiales > Rhodocyclaceae > Azonexus. Next base: position 15,861 of record DATGXM010000425.1, read on the forward strand.
CAACAAAAGCAGTAAGTGATATAAATGAAAACCAGAAGCTTCTAATCGATGAAGTTAAGCGTATCCGCGCCTCTGGAAGAATTTTATTGCTCGACGGCCACTTCGCGGTCTTTGACGCGTTCTATAGGCCCACCCCATTAGCTATTGCCGTATTTAGCGAATTGGGCATCACTGGGGTGATATTAATTGTCGATAAGCCAGAGGCAATAGCAGCAAGGCTCTCAATCAGGGATGAAAATCGCACCCAGGTTGGAAAAATTGCTGCCTTACAGAAGCTGGAACTGCTACACGGGCAGCATATTGCCCAGAGCTTATGCATTCCATGCGCCAAGCTAATATTTGGTGACACCGAGTCATTTAACGCCGCGGCTCAAGCACTCACAAGCCAGTTCTAGCCAACACGGGGGAGTCTGAATAACTAACGCTCGTTAGGCGACTTCCCTGCACCATGCCATCCCAACAGCATCATTGGTTCGTTGAAGAAAAGTTCTACGCGATTCGGAACGTAAAGACCATTACGAGCAGATGTTAACTGAAACCCGTAATCAGAGAATATTTTCTCAAAACATGGCAGCTTCGACTCACATACGGTAATAAATGGATGGTCCACCTCTAACCACTCGATAAGATTATCAAATATCTTTCGCCCAAATCCGCGACCAACATATTCTGGACTAACACGAACTGTGCAAATCTTGGCTTCTGATGATGTTTTTTTTCCAATACCAATAGCCACCAATTCGTTATTCTGACGAATCTGTATAACTTTGCGAGTTCTGTAACACAACCCGGGTATTACTTTATTCAAATACCAATTGGCGATATCTGGGTAATCGGTAGACATTAACTGGAGAAATTTCATATTTTCCCTATGCCAATCTGGCAGCCTGTCAAATTCGCAGGAACGATCTAAAGCAAAACACTCATCGCCTTCTACCTGAATTTGACTAGTTTTCATTGGGTCTTCTCCAAAGTTGCGGGTGCGCCGGCTCCCTTACCTATTTCTAATGATTTACTGCCTTTTACAGCAAGTGACCGACCGTTGTTGTCCTTTCGTCCGCCGTGGTCTGGGCTAGGCGGGCTTGCAGCCTGAGGAGCCTCAAGTGGTTCCGCTGCCTTAGCTCCCGCAGGTTTAACCCAACTTTCCATATTGAACCCAGACCACACAAAGTTAACCAGAAGACTTCCGGGACTGCCAATCAGCGCGACGACCAGCAGATAGCGCCACACCAGCGACCAGCTCGAACGGCGAATTTTGAGCTTAATAAATGCACTGAAGTCGCCTATATCGACGGCAGGTGGCTTTGCCGGTTTCTTCCAATGGTAGATCACCATACCGTTTGAAAGATTCTGCTGCCAACCCTTTGGGGTCTTCGTATACGTGCCCCAAAGCTCGCCTTCAAGCAGACGTTTCTTGTCGCACTCAACCCCTTCTGCCACGTCGGCCGAGTCTCCGACGATGACCAAGAAGTCCACCCGAGAAATCGAAGGAGTTCCAGGGTGAGGTTGTCCGCCAGGCCACATTTTTTGAATGGCGTTCTGGGGAAGATTTCGTGCTTCATTGAGGCGAAAGTCTAGAAATTCTGTGTAGTCAAAGCTACTCAACAGCCAGCCGTCAGCGGGCTTTGTTGTTCGCGAGAATGCAGTATTGCCTTTGGCCTGCAGTCGAATTCGAAGACGGAAATAGAGAGGCTTCCCCGCGGCCAGTCCAGTATATCCATTAGCGATTGCCGACTGGCATATATCGATGAGTGTTCCCTCGCCGTCAGGCATTACACTCAACTCGCTATTTAGAGGAGTGCCTTTCGCATCTTTCGAAAACACATACACCCGAGCATAGACGCTATTTGCCGCCACCTGCAGTGTAATGTAGTTGCTGTTGTGTGCATTCGTCGTAGATACGCTCTCATTGAAGACGATTGAGGCGACGACGGGCTCCCTGAATAAACCGCCCAAATCTTCAATATCATCGATGGTGAGGGCCAGCGGGACATATACTCGAAGTCGCGACAGGCCGGCGCAGTCATAAGCCATGAGGCCAATGTCAAGGAAGTCTGCCGAACCTTTTTTCTTGGACCTCTGGGACCGGCTATGCCAATAGTTAAAATGAACATTAAGCTTCTTATCGGGTGATACTGCAGCGCCTTGCGGCGCCTCTCCCCAAATCGCAATGCTGCGTCCGCATTGGTTGTTAGGCATTCATTCCTCCGTAGGCGGATTTCACGGTTATCCCCTCGTATCGAACATTTATCCGACAACCGACCGCCACCTGAATGGTGAATTATATGCCTTAATCATCGGCCGCTATAATTACTGAGAGCCAATTATTCAACGCCATAGGTCATTACATATGCATTGCCTCTTCTGCAAAGCAGACTCTTCCAAGTCCGTTAGCGTCGAGCACATCATTCCGGAAAGCCTTTGGAATACGAAACATGTGCTGCCCCGCGGGATCGTTTGCGATTCATGCAACAACTATTTCGCGCGTAAGGTCGAGAAGCCGTTTCTTGATTCTCCAGCAATCAAGCAACTTCGCTTTATTGAAGCCATCCCCAATAAGCGAGGTAGGATACCCTCTGCCTCAGCTATCCTCATGCCAGGATTTCCGGCAACGCTGACGGCGAGTCCACAAAGCGATGAGCCCATCATGGTCGATGTTTCTGAAGAAGCATTCACACATATCATGAAGTCCTCCGGTGGTCAGTTCATGCTTCCGATGAGCGGGCCTGAACCGGACGAAAGCGTCGTCTCGCGCTTCTTGGCAAAAATGGCCATCGAAGCAATGGCACACAGGCTGCTCAGCCGCGAAGGTGATATTGAGTATCTCACGCAGGAGGTTCAACTCGACCCTCTTCGTAGCTTTGCTCGGCGTGGTGAGCCAAAGAAATGGCCGCATCACGCCCGACGCATATATCCAGCTGATCGAAAAATCGGGGAAGGTGACAATGCACTTCAAACAGTGCATGAGTTCGATTTCCTAGTCACAGCGCATAACGAGTGGTACTTTGTTTTTGCTCTATTTGGTTTGGAGCTCGTCATTAATATGGGGGGCGCCGAAGTCGATGGCTATATTGCTTGGTTGGAATGCAACAATGGAGCTAGTCCCCTATATCACGGCAGAAATGCCGAGAACATGACAGCTAACCCAGTGGAGCCGTGGACGCTGCGCAATAAAGGGTAGGGTGCTGTCCTATGTCGATGACGAAAGCGACCATTGACCACATCGGCGAATGAATGGCTGGTAACCGCTGCATTGCCGACTAATTCTGGCCAGAGGCCAACGGTCAGCTTTGGCCGAGTAGCACGAATTGCAGATACGGCGACGGCCTCGGCCAGCTAACGCCCGGCCCTTTGCGCGGCGACCTGGTCGCTGCCGAAGCCACCTTCCGTCAGGCGGCATCCGAACACCCGGTCCGTTGTCACCGCCGGGAATGTGAATTGCTCATTGTGCAGTACCGCGAATTGCATTGATATACGAAAGGAGTCTAGCCATGCGCGTCAGTGAAGCAATGACCCGCGATGTAGTCGTCGCAAATCCCAATCAAACCCTGTATGAGGTCGCCCGTATCATGGCCGATTGCGACATCGGTTGTATGCCCGTCGGCGAAAACGACAAACTGGTGGGCATGATTACCGACCGCGATATCGCCATACGGGCAGTCGCCCGAGGCAAAGCGCCGGATAGTACCAAGGTACGCGAAGTGATGAGTTCGGACGTCAAATACTGCTTCGACGATGTCGAAATTTCGGACGTGGCGCGCAACATGGGCGATATCAAGTTACACCGCCTTCCCGTCGTTGATCGCGACAAGCATTTGGTCGGCATCCTGGCGCTTGCGGATGTTGCTAACTGCGAAGGTCCGGAAGGGGCGGGAGTGGCTGTCTGCGGCATCTCGGAACCGGTACGTGTGCTCGGATGATTGAGCGACGAACGAGCGTAGCGGGCAACCGGTTTGTGATGTGGAGTCTCACTCCGAACTAGTCCGCTACTTCATCGCTGGCTCTGATAGTACTTGTGCTGCCGTTTTCGCTTCTGCTCGTACATGGCTTGATCCGCCATGGATAGGAATTCAGCGAGCGGTTGCTCGCTCGTTGGGTCACAACTGATCACACCAATGCTGAATGACACAGGATGCGGTAGTGCCCCCAACTCGAAGGCTTCTTTTGTCTTCTGCACCAAGCGTTCGACGATAACTTCAGCGTTTGCGGCGTCCATCGAAAACGCCGCGAACTCGTCGCCTCCCAACCTTGCTACGACATCGCTTTCGCGAAAACAATCCTGAAATACTTGAGCTGCAGCCCGCAAACAAGCGTCGCCCGTCACATGGCCGAATTGGTCGTTGATGTTCTTTAGCCCATCCATGTCGGCGTAAATCACTGCACACTCAAGCCCTTGTCTTCGAGCTAAGCGGAGACCTTGCTCTGCCCGTTCGTAGAAGCCTCGGCGGTTAAGCAGGCCAGTCAGTACGTCCGTTATGGCTACATGATGCTTTTCACGCACCTCCAGCTCTTTGCGCTTCAGTTCTTGGACGAGTTCTTCCGTGACGGCCTTGGAGGCTTCTTCCGTGGCGACCGCTTTTTCCTCCAGCATCATCCTATTGACGATGTTACTCATCGCCGCGCCGCTCAATTCGGCCATAGCACCAAGGACCTCCTCGCAAAACTCGAGTCGGTGGTCATCCTGAACGCTCTCCCACAGGACTGACAACGCGCCCCACGGTTGTTCCAACGGGAAGGAAATCGAAAGAATGCTTCCGTGTTGTCCGGTATTTCTTTTGGCCGTTCGCGGTAACTCAATATCGCGAAGGATAATTCGCCCTCCGTCACCGGGTGTGTTTTGAATGACCGTGAATAAGTCTTGGGCGAAATGGACTGGAACCACCGTTCCACGGCAGCCAAAAGCTGCAGCAAAGTCGTTTCCCTCGATCTTGGCAACGATCAAGGCGCTATCCGGGGACAGAAGCTCCTTCAAGATGGGGCCCACCTGTTCGACGATGGATGCCAAATCTGCCACTTGTAGAAGATCTCGTGCGAAAGCTATCAACTGGCGGGCAGGAAAGGAAATTGCCTTGGATGAAGGCATGATGCACCTCCAAATCCAATTTAGGCTTAGGCAAAAAGTAATGGTTCCTACACCGCTGTCCGGCAATGGCGCCGATTGGACCTGGGCATCTTCGCTGACCTGGTCTCAGGGCAACGCCCAGTGTGTCTCGCAGTTGGTTTGGCGACTAGGAGATGTTCGGTTTGGCGCTGTGGAGTAGCTCTTCGGCACACGCGGTATCATTAAGCTTTCGTGTCAAATTGACTCCATTATGACTATCACCAAGGCCGATCTCGCTGACCGACTCTACGAAAAGGTAGGGTTCAACAACCGTGAGGCGAAGGAGATGGTCGAAGCCTTCTTTCAGGAAATCGCCGACTGCCTTGTGCGCAAGGAGGAAGTCAAACTGGCTGGATTCGGCGTGTTCACCTTGCGTGACAAACCTGCACGCCCGGGACGCAACCCGAAAACTGGCGAAGAGGTAGTCATTTCCGCCCGTCGCGTTGTCTCGTTCCACGCCAGCGGCAGCCTGAAAGATGCCGTCGATTCAAGCCCGGCCCTGGCCCTATCAGAGGCGAGAGCAGCCTAGGTTATCTTGGACTTGCTTTCGTCACTAATGGGCGAATTCAACCGGTAGCTGAATTACAAAGCTCGTCGGTGTGTGCGTACATCTGGGATGAGTTAGTCTTGCCTCGGTGTCCGCCCATTTAGGCTTCCACCAATTGAATCCATGTGCCAAATGGTTCCGCAGTCACTACCCAAACTGCCATGTTGAGAGGATTCCCACGATTTCCCAGGATAACTAGCAGGAAGCCGTTCATCGCACCGTGGAACGCCTCAAGGTATTTCAAGGTGGTTTCGTAGTCTTGCGTTGACGGAGATGGGGTGGACTCCGGATGGGTATGCCATAGCCCGACGGCATGTCGACCTTGATCAAATTGCATCTGTCGGTCATTGGTCGCAGACAGCAAATCGGGCACGAAGAGTTGGCGCCCTCGAACATCCCGTGGATGGGGGCCGGTGGCCACGGATACGACCACGGCTGACTCATGTGGTGCGGGACTGAATAGCTGACCCCCGGCCTCACGATGCCAGGTATGGGTCTGGGCGTTACGGTATATTTGTTGCAGCACTGTGTTGGTGAATAGGACGTAGCCAAGGTTATCGGGTAGCAGAAACGTTCGGTTACTCATGCCATGCTCGTTCCAGACAAATTCCATCATAGGGTACAGCTGCCTTTGCCCACTCCCGATGTTCGAGGCCCGGATAACGGGCATCAAGGAAATGCTTGCCACGTATCCAACTTCTCACTACCGGCTGGGCGACCGGACCGTCGACTAGCGCCAGTGCCGCTTCGGAGACGAGGGCTACGGCGTGAGCCGCGGCCGCCGACGTATAGCTCTGGAAGTCGCTGCTGCAGGCGGGCTCACGCTGAATCACTTCCTTAGGCCAGGCCACCGCCTGCAGTGACTCCAAAGGATCGCTCGCGGTGCGCATCCAGTACTCGTTTGCGGGGAGAATACAGGCATGGGCAGCTGCAACATAGGGTTCCATCCACCCAATCAACAGCGGACGCGGATGCATCTGTCTTGCCTGTTCTAGACACCAGCGCACATCAGGCTCACCCGTCAGATCGAGCACTACATCAATTTCTGCCAGCGTGTGCTTCGTAAGCCAGGTCTGGGCAGATTCGTAATACGGTTTGAGCAATACCGCGGGGTTGGACAAAGCAACTCGTTTGACGAGAAAGTCAGCCTTGCGATGACCGATTGCTTCGGCGCCCAGCACGTGGCGACCAATGTTGGCTGTAGACAGCGTATCCGGATCGACCACGGAAATACGCCCAACCCCGGCTTTAGCCAACTGGTCGATTACGGGACTGCCGAGAGCCCCCGCGCCCAGAACCAGCACATGCTGTTGCTGGCGCCTCGCAATTTCGGGATGTTGTTCTCGACCGCAGGTCCACAACGGATCGATGCGGTCCACCAATAAGGGCAGCATCCGCGTCGTTGGGTAGGCGCGCTTAATGATGCTTCTTCCCGCGACGGTCGGGGGGCCTCCCGTCAAGAGAAAGCCAAAGCTGCAGTGCGGCGCACGCAGCAGAACAATCCGGTGGATCGCCTGCCCCCGTGGGCGACCCTGCCGCCGAAACTTATTAGCCAGGGATTTGCCGAGCCGACCGGCAACCAATCGTTCAAGGGCCTGCTCCGTGCGCGGCCAGGTGAGTGGCGTCAACGAGTGGGCAATAGGGATGTCGGCGACCAAGACGTTGCAGATTTGGGCCGCTCGATCCCCAAGAGATGCCACAAAGTGGTCGGCGAGCGCCGGGTTGTCGCCAGCGACCACGACTCGACTGGGCAAAAGAAGGCGTGCCCGGTATACGCGTGGCGCCGCGCTGCGACCATCGACAGTGTAGATTCGGTTGATAGCGTTTTTCGACGAAGCCGACTGGTTAACCAGGATCGTCCAGTAATTCAGGGCCTCTTGGCCGAAATCCCCATCCAGTTCGCCGATGAGCCACGGGTCGAGAAATTTCAAATAAAAGTGGCGCAGCAGTGCATTGACCCGATCTTCAGCCGTATTCCCGCTACCAGGCCCCGGATCGCCTTCAAGGCACAAGTTGCCGTTGTATTCGACGTGAGGGATACGAAGCACTGCATCGCTCGATAGCCGAATGCTGGCGGAGTCATTTTTGTGAAAATCGGGCGGCAGGACCAGCCACGCAGACTGGAATTGCCTGCCGTCCGGGAATTCAGGCAAGCGGATCGGGAACAAGCGCACGTTTTCACGGTGCCCCGTTGCTTCGGGCAAAAGCGACGGGTGTTGCTCCAGAAAACGAACAAATGCCTCAGAACTCACACGCGAAAACCGCCACGCCTTATGCTAGGCCACGGGTCGGTGGTGGAGAGTACAACCGGGTCGGCGCGCTAGGTGCCAGTCCGCCGCCAGACGTTGGCCCGGACGCAGTTCCCCCGGTGCATCCGAAAACTTCGCGTACGCGGCGCTTTATTTCGTCGTCGTCATGTTCTGCCAGAATGCTGCGCAGGTCGTCGATCAATAGATCGCACCAAGTGTCAAAAGCCGCTTTGCGAGCGCCCTCATCCTGGTTCCAGCGCTCGGCAAAGTTTTCCCCTTCGACGGTGGGGTTGGCGACCCAGTATTCTCCATCCCGTTCTTCGATCATGCCGGGCAATAGCTCCGCGAGATCGAGCAGCAGCTCGATTGGATGGGTGTACCTGGATCCGGTGTCGGCCAGTCCTTCATAGCACTGCGTTAGCAGGGTCACGATGATGACAGAGATTGGCTTGGTCTCGCCATCCAGATTGCCTCGCCGCACTGCCATGTCCCTGTGACGCTTAAAGAGTCGGATGGCTACCCGAAGCGTGTCCGCCAAAGGCACTTCCTGTTCCGGAACAGGGTCAATGCTGGCATCCATGGATAGCGCAGCTTTCTCCAGGGCGAGATTAAGCAGGATCGACTTTTCGGCTTGTTCTTTGACCCAGTTGGCGAAGCCTTCCGGATTAGAGGTCTTCCATTGCTCTGTGGGCGTATCGACGACCGCCAGGGCCGTTTCCTGGTGCAGGCTAGTCGCTCTGAAACGCACTGAGTCCAGTGTGGCGACTGGCACAGTGCTCAATGGGACCGATGGCGTGAATTCGAGATAGAAGCGGCAGTCTGAAAACTCCACGCGCCAGCAGCGCTTCTTGGCGCTGGGCTTCCAATCGGCGAGGGCAATCCCCACATCCTTAAAGAACCCCATCGGATCGTAGGCGGCAATACGGGAAATATCGACCGAACACACGGCATCAATATCGAATTTGGACGCGTCCGGCGGCCTGATGAGGGTCTGGGTCCTTGCCGAGCCTTGGGGCAGAATCCGGATTGCATTGCGTGGCCACTTCAGTTTGTCGACCAGATGCTGCGCGATCTCTTCATAGGCGCTGGCCGCTTCCTCGACCTGCCCCGCGGGGATCGTGATGTGCTGATTGACAAAATCGAGCTCTCGTGCCCACGCCTCCAGGGAGTGCCCGCCGCTCAGACTGTCAAAGGAATAATGCTCGAGTGCCTTCGCAAGCACCTTTCGCCGCTTCTTGCGGGCGGACTCGACAAGCGCTCCGTATTTGGTCATGGCCATAGGGCTGTCCTTTAGCGTAGAGGGATGGTTTTGCGGTTTTCGTTACAGGACGATACCGCCGACGTCACCTGCTGCCCTTCGATGGACAGCGCAGGTTTAAAAGGCTGGCTGCGGTCGGGGCGGTCATAGACGAGATAGGCGGGATGATGCCCCGCCTGCAGCAACTGGCCGAATCTAAACAGGGTGCTGACTGGCGATACGCCGAGCAAATGTACCCGAGATGGGCGTATTCCGTCCTGGATAAGTCGAAGGGTGTTGCGTGCTACTCCGGTGAACTGTTCAAGATCGTCCGGATGGTCAATACATGCGTCGTCGGGCTGCCTTGCCGTGATCCGTACCCATGGCATCTCACCGTTTCGGACCCGACCGGCAATTGCTTGCGGAATGGCTCGTTCATCGATAAATGCGCTCAATTCAAGCGACAGCAGTACTTCGTCGGCTGGCGTTGGTGGATGGTTGGTGACTTGAAAGGCGAGTGGTGGCTGGGGAGTGGCGCTCGGGTTCCACTGCCAAGTATTGCGGTGGCGGTGGTATTGAAAGACTTCGATGGGACACGCCTCGCCAGCGATCCGGCCAGATAGGACCAAAAGCGGTACCGTATGGAAAGGGAAAACGGCCAGTGTGTCATGGTTCATTCCGCCATTTCCGGTCGGCTGGCCGCCGACGCGGCGCACCAATTCCCTAAAATCAGGCTCGTGCTCGTGCAGGGCTTGGTCCCAGAAATCCGGCGTCAGTCGGTCGTCGCGCTGCGTCCGACGAAGAACATGGGCGATGTCAGGCAGCGGCGCAAGGCGTCGCCCGTGCATGGCCTCCCGCATTGAACGCTCTGAGGCTACCGTCGGAATATTAGCAATATTTCCAAACAATGCGACGGCTTGGGCGCGTGGATAAGCCAAGCCATCGAGGGCATTGCGGACCATGCGAGATCGTTCTCGGCGCATCTCACGCAGGAATTCTGCTGAGTGACCATCCTCGTCGATTCGGTCAATGAGCCGGTGATGAGCATCGCACATGAGCATGATATTTTCCGGATCGTTGGATAGACCATGCGATGCAACGGGATCCCCGCGGGGGCCATCAGGGTCAGAGGCGACGATGTGAGCCAGATAGCCAATCCGGGCTGCCTTAGTGGTCAATGTAGTACGCCCCAGATCTTCGCTGCACCCGCGGTACATGCAACGACCGCCGGCCTCATGCCAGACCAGTCTTGAGGTGTTGTCGGATATGGCTTGGCCGCGTCCCT